>DASRJA010000418.1:0-3113 GCA_035649695.1 Mycobacterium sp.
GGCCCGGCGGTATGGGCCAGGGTGGCTGTCGTCGAATCAGCTGGCGCTGGTCAATGGTCAGCTCGGCAGCTACACCGTCGAATCGACCCCGACCGACGGCTATCCGGCGGTGATGCCGCGCGTCACGGCGATGGCAGTGCGCGACGGAAAGGTCTGCGCCATATGGGATATCGCCAACCCCGACAAGTTCACTGGCTCGCCGCTTGCGACTCCTCGGTAGCCCACGGGACCCGGCAGGCGTCGCCCGAATTGAAGCCCTGCTCCGTGATGCCCAGCGCCGAGTACATGCGCGCCCGCATGTTCTCCACGCCGATCTGGTAGGTCAGCTCGATCACGCCGTCATCGCCGAAGCGCTTCTGGAGGTCGGCGACCTGCTCGTCGGTGATGGTGTGCGGGTCCTTGGTCATCGCGTCGGCGTAGGCGATCGCGGCCCGCTCGTCCTCGGTGTAGTGCGGTGACGTCGCATAGTCGTCGATGTCCTTCAGCCGGTCCACGTCGAGGCCGTCGAGGCGCTGCAGCATCGAGCCGAAGTCGACGCACCACGAGCATCCGACGGTGCGGGCGGTCCAGAACACCGCGAGCTCGCGCACATTCTTCGGCAGCTTCTTCGACCCGGACTCCAGCAGCGTCTCGTGCACCGCGTTCGCGATCAGGAGCCTCGGGTGATGCGCCGCGACGGTGAACGGCTCGGGCACCTCGCCAAATCGCCGGCGGGCGACCCGGTACATGACGCGAGTCAGCAGGTTGGCCTTCTTCGGCGGGACCGGATCGATGCGGGTTTTCTGTGTCATACCCGTTAGACGAGACAGCCTCGCAATCTGTGACAACGCTGGTAACGGCTCTTCATCATCTCGCAGGCCTCGAACGTGAGCTTGTGCTCGAGATTATGGCGATTTTTCGCAAACAAGCTCACGTTCGACGAAGAGGCGCCCGGAACCGAGGCGCTAGCGCGCGAACATCAGCGCGCGCTTGACCTCCTGGATGGCCTGCGTCACCTGGATGCCACGCGGGCAGGACTCCGTGCAGTTGAACGTGGTCCGGCAGCGCCATACGCCGTCGACCTCGTTGAGGATGTCCAGTCGCTCCGCGGCACCCTCGTCGCGGCTGTCGAAGATGAACCTGTGCGCGTTGACGATGGCGGCCGGGCCGAAATAGCTGCCCTCGCTCCAGTACACGGGGCAGCTGGTGGTGCAGCACGCGCACAGGATGCACTTCGTCGTGTCGTCGTAGCGCATCCGGTCGGTCTGGCTCTGAATGCGTTCGCGCGTGGGCGGATTGCCGCTGGTGATCAGGTAAGGCTTGATCGCGCGGTATGCGTCGAAGAACGGCTCCATGTTGACGACGAGGTCTTTTTCCACGGGCAGCCCGCGGATCGGCTCGATCGTGATGGTCAGCTGCTTGTCCGGCTTCTTCGGCAGCATGTCGCGCATCAGCACCTTGCACGCCAGCCGGTTCACGCCGTTGATCCGCATCGCGTCCGACCCGCACACGCCGTGCGCGCACGACCGCCGGAACGTCAGCGTGCCGTCCAGGTACCACTTCACGTAGTGCAGCAGGTTGAGCAGCCTGTCGGTGGGCAGGCACGGGACACGGAAGCTCTGCCAGCCGGCGGTGTCGGGATCCTCCGGGTTGAACCGGGCGATCTTCAGCGTCACCATCACCGCGCCTTCGGGCACGGGAGGAGTGGTGGCTTCGTCCTTCTCGACTGCGGGTGCGCTCATCTCTAGTACTTCCGCTCCATCGGCTCATACCGCGTCTGCACCACCGGCTTGTAGTCCAGCCGGATGTCGGAGAGCAGATCCGTGCCCTCTTTGTAGGCCATGGTGTGGCGCATGTAGTTGGTGTCGTCGCGGTTGGGGTAGTCCTCGCGGGCATGGCCGCCGCGCGACTCCTTGCGGTTCAACGCCCCGACGACCGTCACCTCGGCAAGCTCCAACAAGAAGCCCAGTTCGATCGCCTCGAGCAGATCGCTGTTGTAGCGTTTGCCCTTGTCGTGCACCGAGATTCGGGCGTACCGCTCCTTCAACGCGTGGATGTCCGTCAACGCCTGCTTCAAAGTTTCCTCGGTGCGGAACACGGCGGCGTTGTTGTCCATCGACTGCTGCAGCGCGCCGCGAATGTCGGCGACGCGCTCGTTGCCGTGCTCGGAGAGGATGTCGCCGACCCAGGTGACCACCATGCCCGCCGGGTCCGCCGGTAGGTCGACGTGGTCGTGGCCCAGTGCGTAATTCGACGCGGCGATGCCGGCGCGACGGCCGAACACGTTGATGTCGAGCAGCGAGTTGGTGCCCAGCCGGTTGGCGCCATGCACCGACACGCACGCGCATTCCCCAGCGGCGTACAGGCCGGGGATGATCGTCGTATTGTCGCGCAGCACTTGGCCGTTGACGGTGGTCGGGATGCCGCCCATCACGTAGTGGCACGTCGGGTAGACCGGAACCAGCTCCTTGACCGGGTCGACGCCCAAGTAGGTGCGGGCGAACTCGGTGATGTCCGGCAGCTTCGCTTCGAGCACGTCTTCGCCGAGGTGGCGCACGTCGATGTAGACGTAGTCCTTGTTCGGGCCTGCGCCGCGGCCTTCCAGCACCTCGAGCACCATCGAGCGGGCGACGATGTCGCGCGGCGCCAGGTCGACGATCGTCGGCGCATAGCGCTCCATGAACCGCTCACCGTCGGCATTCAAAAGCCGGCCGCCCTCGCCGCGCACCGCCTCGGAGATCAGGATGCCCAGCCCAGCCAGGCCGGTCGGATGGAACTGGTGAAACTCCATGTCCTCCAACGGAAGTCCCTTGCGGAACACGATGCCCAGGCCATCGCCGGTGAGCGTGTGCGCGTTGGAGGTGGTCTTGTACATCCGGCCCGATCCGCCGGTGGCGAACACGATGGACTTGGCGTGGAAGATGTGGATGTCGCCGCTGGCCAGCTCGTAGGCGATGACACCAGTGGCCACCGGCCCGCCCGGCGTCTCCGTCATCGCGATGTCGAGCGCGTAGAACTCGTTGAAGAACTCGACGTCGTGCTTGACGCAGTTTTGGTACAGGGTCTGCAGGATCATGTGCCCGGTGCGGTCGGCCGCGTAACACGCCCGGCGCACCGGTGCCTTGCCGTGATCA
>DASRJA010000419.1:0-13234 GCA_035649695.1 Mycobacterium sp.
CGACGCTGACAGCTCTTTCGATCTAGATCCCGGCTGGCTTTCCGGTGACCCGTTCTACATCGACTCCCTTGAGAACGACCCGTTGGCGTTCGTCGATGCCGATGGCAAGCCGCTGGCGAGGGAGCTCGACAAGGCGTGGGACCGGTTCGGCTCAGAGCTGCCCAAGCTCGCCGTGCCGACGCTGGCGGTGCACGGCAGCAACGATCCGATCGCACCGGTCGACGCGGTGCGCGCTTACGCGGATCAGCTAGATGCGTTGCAGCTCAAGGAATTTCCCGGCGCGCATCACGACATTCTCAATGAGACCGTGCACCGCGAAGTCGCGGCGGCCATTATCGACTTCGTCGAAAAGCACGCCGGGCTTTAGAGTCAGTCGCCTCCTCCGCCGCCACCGCAACCTCCGCCACCACAGCCTCCGCCGCCACCGCAACTTCCGCCGTGGTGACTTGCTCCGCCGCCGCAGCCCCATGAACTTCCGGTGCCGTGGTCGTCGACACCGCCACCGATGACAAATCCGCCTGCCGCCCAGGGACCGCCGAAGTGCTGGCGTTTGCGTGGCCGACGGAAAATCCTCCACCACACCAGGAAAGCCACGGCGATCGCCTCGATCACAAACGAACCGATGATGATCAGCATCACGGTGCCCACGAGCCAAAGGCTACGTGGCTCGGTCCCTCCACATACAGTGAAAACGTGAAGCTCAAGCGCGGCGACCGGATGGATCGCATGTCCGCCGCAGTGGCCGATCTCGAGCTGCCCCCTGCCGTCTTCAAGACGTGCCCATGGCAGCCGCGCGAGCTGATCGAGACAGGTTTGCGGCAGTGGCTGCGGTGCTGTGCGCCCGCGCTGTGGGACAACCAGGTGATCGGCATGCCGTCGCGCGCCGTCGATGAAGCATGGCACGGCCTGATCCTGTGCACCGCGCGGTATTCGGCGTTCTGCACGAAGGCCTACGGTAAGTTCCTTCACCACCATCCGGAAGGCGGTGCACCCGGCGGTCTGACGGTCGACCCGATCGGAGAGCAACTGCGCAGAACCGTCGTCGCTTGGACTCTGGTCGCGACGCCAGGCGAGCGGTGTGTCCTATGGGATCTGGATACGCGAGTCGGCGTCGATGAGCCATGGGGCCTTGATCCGGCCCGTGTGACGGCGATCGAGGAGGCCGTCGCCGCGGCGCGCGGGACCAAGTAGGGTGACCCCGTGCTGAAGAGGATGGTGCTCGGCGCAGCGACGGCGCTGGCCGCGGGGACTCTGTTCGCCATGCCGGCGAACGCCGATCCCGGCGACAACCCCTGCGAATTCGCGATCAACTACTTCTGCAAGTTCATGCCCATCGCGCCGGATCTCGAAGGCGACATCGACCTCACTCAGCAACAGCCGGTCGATCCCAACGCGCCACCGCCGGAATCGCTTCCGGTCGTCGATCCCTATGCTGCGGGCTGCATTTAGAGCCAGGTGTCTTCGGTGGCGGTGGTGAGGAACGCCTCGAGATCGTCGCGCCACTGCGCCGGAGTGTTCTTGTCCGGCTCGATTCCGGTGTACTCGCCGCGGTAGAACAGCAGCGGCCGGGGCTTCTTGTGCGGCACGTCTGACAGCGAGTGCACGGCGCCGAACACGACGAAATGGTCGCCGCCGTCGTGCACGGAGTGCACCGAGCAGTCGATGTGGGCCAGCGTCCCGTCGATGATTGGCGAGCCGAGTTTGGAAGGGCGCCAGTCGAGTCCGGCGAACTTATCCGGCTCCTTGGTGCCGAACCGCGCCGAGACGTCCTTCTGCTTCTCGTGCAGCACGTTGACGCAGAAGTGTCCGCTGGCCTCGATGGCCTGCCATGACCGCGACACCTTGGTGGGGCAGAACAGCACCAACGGCGGCTCCAGCGACAGCGCAGCGAACGACTGGCACGCAAAGCCGACTGGCGCACCCTCGTACATCGTGGTGATCACGGTGATGCCTGTGCAGAACTGCCCGAGCACATTGCGGAATGTGCGCGGGTCGAGCGGTTCTTTGGTCACTGGCCCTTGAAGCCGACGCTGAAGTCGTGGCCCCACAGGCTGACCGCAGTGCTCTCCCGAGCCACCCAGTCCTCGTCCTCGACTTCGAGTCCTTCGCAACCGAATTCGACGTCGAAGCCACCCGGCGTCTTCATGTAAAAGGACAGCATCTTGTCGTTGACGTGCCGACCAAGGGTCGCTGACATCGGCACCTTGCGGCGCAGCGCGCGGTCCAGGCACAGCCCGACGTCGTCGGCATTCTCGACCTCGACCATCAAATGCACAATGCCGCTTGGTGTCTCACCCGGCATGAACGCCAGGCTGTGGTGACGCGGGTTGACCCCGAAGAAGCGCAGCCAGGCCGGTGGGCCGTCGGCGGGCCTGCCAACCAGTTGCGGTGGCAGCCGCATCGAATCGCGAAGCCTGAAGCCCAGCACGTCGCGGTAGAAGTGCAGCGACTCCGCATCGTCGCGGGTGGTCAGCACCACGTGACCCAGGCCCTGCTCCTCCGTGACGAACTTATGCCCGTACGGACTCACCACGCGTCGGTGCTCCAGCGCCGCCCCGTGGAAGATCTCGAGGCAGTTGCCGGACGGATCCTGGAACCGGATCATCTCGTCGACGCGGCGATCGGCCAGCTCGGCGGCGGTGGCCTCCTTGTACGGAGTGCCTTCGAGGTCCAGCCGATCGCGAATCTCTTGCAGCCCTTCGGCATTGGCGCATTCCCAGCCCGACTCCAGCAACCGGTCGCTCTCGCCCGGCACGATCACCAGCCGCGCCGGAAATTCGTCCATTCGCAGATACAGCGCCCCGTCGGTGGACCCCTTGCCCTCGACCATGCCGAGCACCTTCAGGCCGTACTCGCGCCACGCCGCGACGTCCGTGGATTCGATCCGCAGATAGCCCAGTGACCGGATGCTCATGACCCGCCTCCCAGGAAGTCAATGGTCAGCTTGTTGAACTCGTCGAACTTCTCCAGCTGTGCCCAGTGCCCGCACTGCCCGAAGACGTGCAGCTGGACCTTCGGGATCTGTTTGAGGGCCACCAACGCACCGTCGAGCGGATTGACGCGGTCTTCCCGGCCCCAAATGAGAAGTACCCGCTGGCGCAGCTTGTACACCTCGCGCCACATCATGCCGAGCTCGAAGTCGGGGCCCGCGAACGACTTTCCCATCGCCCGGGTGGCGGCCAGCGATTCTTCAGTGCTGGCGATCGCGAAGCGTTCGTCGATCAGCTCGGGTGTGATCAGCTTCTGGTCGTACACCATGATCCGCAGGAACGCCTCGAGGTTCTCACGGGTCGGCTCGTACGAGAACTTGCCGAGCAGCTTGACGCCCTCGGTGGGATCCGGCGCGAACAGGTTCACCGACAGGCCGCCGGGCCCCATCAGTACGAGCCGGCCGGCGCGCCTCCCGTTGTCCAACGCGAACCGCACCGCAGTGCCGCCGCCGAGCGAATTTCCAACCAGGTCAGCGCTTTCGATGTCGAGGTGGTCGAACAGGTTCAGCAGCGCGGTGGCACTGTAGCGGTTGTACTGCTCGTGTTCGGTGTGCTTGTCAGAGTGTCCGTAGCCGGGCTGATCGACGGCCAGCACATGAAAGCGCTGCGCCAGCACGGCGATATTGCGGCCGAAGTTGGACCAGCTCGACGCGCCAGGCCCACCGCCGTGCAGCAGCACGACCGTCTTCGCGTTCCCAACTCCGGCCTCGTGGTAGTGCAGCCGCATGTCGTCGCGTACCTGCGCGTAGCGGGAGGTCGACTCGAATGTGATCTCTTGCTGTTGTGCGGTTTCGGCGGCGAACGACGTCATCAGACCATCGTGTCCTGCGGCGGCAGGCCGAACTCGTTGTTGCCGAAGATCAGGTAGGCGCGTTCGGGATCGTTGGCCGCGTGCACCCGGCCGGCGTGCGCGTCGCGCCAGAACCGTTGCACCGGAGCGTCGTTGTTCAGTGCGGTAGCGCCAGACGCCTCGAAGAGCCGGTCGATCGACGCGATGGCGCGCCCGGTGGCGCGGACCTGGTCGCGACGAGCGCGGGCACGCAGCTCGAACGGAATCTCCTTGTCCACCTTCAACAGTGCGTACTCGTCGCCGACGTTGCCGATCAACTGCCGCCATGCCGCATCGATGTCGCTAGCAGCCTCGGCGATGCGGACCTTCGCGAACGGATCGTCCTTGGCCTTCTCCCCCGCGAACGCCGCGCGCACGCGCTTGCCCTGGTGTTCGACGTGGGCGTCGTAGGCGCCGTACGCCATCCCCACGATCGGTGCCGAGATAGTCGTGGGATGCACAGTGCCCCAAGGCATCTTGTAGACAGGCGCGGTGTTGGTCTGCAGACCGCCCGCGGTGTGGTCGTTCATCGACTTATACGACAGGAAACGGTGCCGCGGCACGAACACGTCTTTCACCACAACGGTGTTACTGCCGGTGCCGCGCAGGCCGACGACATGCCAGACGTCGTCGATCCGGTACTCGCTGCGCGGAATCAGGAAGCTGCCGAAGTCGACCGGCCTGCCGTCCTTGATGACCGGCCCACCGAGGAACGCCCACGTGGCGTGGTCGCAGCCCGACGACCAGTTCCAGGAACCGTTGACGAGGTAGCCGCCGTCGACGACGGTGCCTGCGCCCATCGGGGCGTACGACGACGAGACGCGAACCGTCGGATCCTCGCCCCACACCTCTTCTTGCGCCTTCTGGTCGAACAACGCGAGATGCCAGTTGTGCACGCCGATGATCGAGCCGACCCAGCCGGTGGACCCGCAGGCGGTGGCGAGACGCCGGACCGCTTCGTAGAACAGTGTCGGGTCGCATTGCAGGCCGCCCCACTGCTCGGGCTGCAGAAGCTTGAAGAAACCGACCTCGTCGAGCTCGGCCACGGTCTCATCGGGCAGCCGCCGCAGGTCTTCCGTCGCCTGGGCGCGCTTGGCGATCAGCGGTAACAGGTCGTCGATGCCGGCTAGGACCGACTGCACGTCACCCTGTTCAATGGACGTCACTGGATTTGCCTCCCGGGAATACGGACCTAGAGGAAGATTAGAACACGTTACGATTTGTGTCGAGCAGCGCGTTCCTGCGGCGGCTGGACCTGCGCACATGTATTTCTGTAACCTGTTCTAGTTATCGCCTACAGGAAGGGCACGGCTGTGACGGACGAGCCGCTCGGTAGCCACGTGCTCGAGCTGCAGGTGGCCGACGTCGTCGAGGAGACGGCCGACGCGCGGTCGCTGGTGTTCACCGTGCCCGACGGCGCAAAGATCCCGTCCGAAAAACTCCGCTATTCACCCGGGCAGTTCCTAACGCTGCGGGTGCCCAGCGAGCGCACCGGCTCGGTGGCCCGCTGCTACTCGCTGTGCAGCTCGCCGTTCACCGGTGACCCGATGACCGTCACCGTCAAGCGCACCGACAACGGGTACGCGTCGAACTGGCTTTGCGACAACGCACATGCCGGGCTGAAGATCCACGTGCTCGCCCCGTCGGGCACCTTCGTGCCCAAGACGCTGGACCAAGACTTCTTGCTGCTGGCCGCTGGCAGCGGCATCACCCCAATGATGGCGATCTGCAAGTCCGCACTTGCCGAGGGCAGCGGCAAGGTCGTGCTGATCTACGCCAACCGCGATGAGAACTCGGTGATCTTCGGCGGCGCGCTGCGCGAGCTTGCGGCCAAATATCCCGACCGGCTCACCGTCGTGCACTGGCTCGAAACGGTGCAGGGTCTGCCGAGTGCGGCGGCGCTGGCCGGCCTGGCCGCGCCGTACATCGGGCGCGACGCATACATCTGTGGGCCGGGGCCGTTCATGGCCGCCGCCGAGGAAGCGCTGAAAGACTCTGGCGCACCTGCGGACAAGATCCACATCGAGGTGTTCAAGTCGCTGGAGTCCGACCCGTTCGCTGCAGTCGTCATCGCGGAGGACGACAGCGACGAAGGACCCGCCACCGCGATCGTCACGCTCGACGGCCAGCGCCATGAGGTGCGCTGGCCGCGCAACGCCAAATTGCTCGACGTGCTGCTCGACAAGGGCCTCGACGCGCCGTTCTCCTGCCGCGAGGGCCATTGCGGCGCATGCGCGGTGCTGAAGAAGAGCGGCGACGTCGAGATGGAGGTCAACGACGTGCTCGAACAGCAGGACCTCGACGAGGGGTTGATCCTGGGGTGCCAGGCCCGACCGCGATCGGATTCAGTCGAAGTCACCTACGACGAATAACCCGCGGGCTACCATTTCGCCGCACCGGAGGGAGCAAACCGTGAAGCGGTTGAGCAGTCTTGTCGGGTCGCTGTGCGCGGGTGGGACGATGGCCGTCGCGCTGTGGATGCCGGCGGTCTCATCGGCCGCATCCAACAACGGCGACTCGTCGATCCCGTTGCCCGACGGCACCACTCTGGAGATGCACACCACGCTCAACTGTCCGCTACCCGATAAGCAGTGCTACTTCACGACGCAAGCCCAACGACGCGAGGGCGACGCCGTCGAGGGCTTCCCTGGGGACTTATGGGCACGGCAGACGACCACGATCCGCTCGATGAACGAGTACAACTATCTGGAGACACAGGTCGTCGCCCAGAACACCCGGGTCTTCAAGGCCGGCGGCACACGCGAAATCACTACGATCTACTTCGGCGGCGGCCCGCCGGAGAAGTACTTCATCAGCGGCCAGATCCAGCCCACACACTGGCAGACCGGCCAGCCGCTGCTGGACGCCGACGTGATCGCCTGCGCCCATATTCAGGTCGTCTATGCCGGCGTGAACATCACTTCGCCGGACGCCTGCGCGCAGACCACATTCAGCTAGCGCCGCGCTCTCGAAACTGCGGGGAGATCGCAGAAACGCGCCAGAGGACGATCTGGCCGCAGTTTCGGCGTACCCATTGACATACAGACTGCCGGTATGTAACTTCCATACTGCCTGTACGCAACTGAGAGGAGCGCTTGTGGACGATCTGATCCAGCGCTACACCAACGCTTGGGCGAGCCACGATCCCGACGCGATCGTCGCCCTGCACACGGAAGACACCCGCTTCCATGCGCATATCGGCCAAGAGCCAGCCGTCGGCAAAATGGCTGTGCGACAAGCATTTGCCGAATTGTTCGCGCAATTCCCCGACCTCGCTTTCGAGCAGGTCTCGCTGAAGACCACAGCCGACTTCTGGGCGGTCGAGTGGAAGATGAGCGGAACTCTTGCTGGTACCGATCACACGTTTGAGGTCGACCTGGTCGACCTGATCACCGTCGAGGACGGCTTGGTCAAGAGCAAGGACAGCTACATCGACGCCGTGTCGATGCAGGCACAGCTCGGGCTGGTCGCCGTGCAATGACCACATCCACAACAAACGCCGCTGAGTTCGTCGAGTTCTTCGAGGCGGGCTGGAAGTTCGGCGCACGCGATGCGGAGGGCTTCTTCCGGCACTTCGGGCCGCGCATGCACCCGAACACCGTGCTGATTCAGCCGATCGCGGCGCCCGCCCGCGGCCCCGGTGCGTTGCGCCAGCTTTTCGAGCCGCTCTTCATGGCCATCCCCGACCTCGTCGGCGACCTGAAGCGCTGGGGCGAGACGGCCGACGGGGTGTTCATCGAGCTGACCCTGCACGGTCACCTCGGCGGCAGACCGGTCGAGTGGACCGTCGTCGACCGAATCATCTTGGAGGACGGCCTGATTCGCGAACGGCAGTCCTACTTCGACCCGGCGCCGCTGCTCAAGGCGGTGGCCCTGCGGCCGCGCGCCTCGCTGCCGCTGCTACTCAGCGTCTTCCGGAGGAAGGGCTAGCGCGGCAGCCCGAGCAGCCGCTCGCCGGCGAGCGTGAGCAGGATCTGCTCGGTACCGCCCGCGATGGTCAGGCAGCGGGTGTTGAGGAAGTCGTGGACGGGCTGGTTCTCGACGGCTCCGGCACCCTCCGAGAGCTCCATCCGGAACTCCGAGAGCGCCTGCCGGTACCGCACGCCAATCAGCTTGCGCGCGCTGGCTTGTGGGCCGGGGTCCTGACCGCCGAGGATCAACTGCGCGATCCGCTGATCCAGTAGCGAGCCCACCTGTGCAGACCGGATCAGCTCCCCCAGCTGGTCTGCGACGGCCGGGTCGAGCTCGAGTTCGGACACCGTCCGGAGCAGCTCTTCCATCGGGTTGCCCAGCGCGGTGCCGTGGGCCATCGCAACACGTTCGTTGGCAAGCGTGGTGCGGGCCAGCCGCCAACCGTCGTTGACCTGCCCGACCACCATCTCGTCGGGCACAAAGACGTCGTCGAAGAACACCTCGTTGAAAAGGTTGTCGCCGGTGATTTCGCGCAGCGGCCGGATCTCGATGCCCGGCGATTTCATGTCGACGAGGAAGTACGTGATGCCCTTGTGCTTCGGCGCGTCGGCGTCGGTGCGCGCCAGGCAGACGCCCCATTGCGCCCAGTCCGCCCGTGACGTCCACACCTTCTGCCCCGTGAGCTTCCAACCGCCCTCGGCGCGAACAGCTTTCATCCGCAGTGAGGCGAGGTCGGAGCCTGCGCCCGGCTCGCTGAACAACTGGCACCAGAACAGCTCACCGGTCAGCGTGGGAGGCACGAACCGCTCGATCTGCTCGGGGCTGCCGTGCTCGAGGATCGTCGGCGCGGCCCACCAGCCGATCACCAGGTCGGGGCGCGTCACGCCGGCCTTCGCCATTTCCTGATCGATCAGCAGCTGCTCAGCTGGCCCGGCTTCGCGGCCGTACGGTCGCGGCCAGTGCGGTGCCAACAGCCCGGCCTCGGCAAGGGCCACTTGCTGTTTCTCGGCCGGCAACGCGGCGACTTCGGCCACCGCAGAAGCGATTTCGGGCTGCAGATCGGCAACCGAGTCCAGATCGATGCGCAGTTCGCGGCGCACGCCCTCAGCCGTCAACGCCGCAACACGGCGCAGCCACCTGGGCAGGCCGCCGAGGAACTGCGCAGTCCCATACCCACGGCGCAGATACAGGTGGGCGTCGTGTTCAAACGTGATCCCGATGCCGCCGAGCACCTGAATGCAGTCCTTCGCATTGGCCTTCGCCGCTTCGATCGCGGTCGACGCCGCAACCGCCGCGGCGATGGACAGTTGGCGTTCATCGGAATTCGCCACAGCGGCGGCGGCATCCGCGGCCGCCACCGCAATCTGTTCGGAGCGCAACAGCATCTCGGCGCACATGTGCTTGATGGCCTGGAAGCTGCCGATCGGCTTGCCGAACTGTTCGCGCACCTTTGCGTACTCGGTGGCGGTCTGCAGCGTCCACCGGGCGACCCCCGCGGCCTCGGCGGCCAGCACCGTCGCGGCGAGGTCCTCGACCCGCTGTGCCGACACGTGCAGTGCCTCTGCCGGAGCCGAGTCCAGCAGCACCCGCGCCAGCGGGCGGGAAAAGTCCGCGGCCTTCAGCGGTTCGACGGTCACGCCGTCGTCCGCCGCATCGACGAGCAACCACTGGTCGCCTGCGGGCAGCAACAGCACCCCCGCCGCGTCGGCGCCGAGCACGAAATCGGCGGTACCCGACACCCGGCCGTCGGCGTAGCGCAGGTCGGCGGACAGCGCGACGCCCGCGGTGCGTTCCCCCGTCGCCAACCCTTCGAGCAGCTCGGCGTGTTTCTCACCAATGACCAGCGTGGCCAGCGCAGTGGTGGCAACTGGGCCGGGCACCATCGCTGCGGCGGCCTCGTCGACCATCGCGCACAGGTCATCGGCGGTGCCGCCCGCGCCGCCATGCTCCTCGGGAAGCGCGACGCCGAAGATCCCCAGCTCAGCCAGGCCTCGGTAGGGAGCTCGCCACGCGTCGGCATCGCCTTGCTCCACATTGCGCACAGCCTCGATCGCACCGGAACTGGACGCCCAGCTACGTACCAGCTCGCGTGCGGCAAACTGCTCATCAGTGATGGTGGCCGACACCGTGACTCTCCTACCGTTTGGGCGAGAAGAGCATGCTTCTCACTAGAACGTGTTCTAATAGTGCCAGCGTTCGACCGTCAAGTCGACCGCCATTAGAGCAGGACACGTCGGTACCGCAGCGGCGCCGAGGTGAGAAAATGGAGCCGCGCATGCGTATCGTTTTCACCGAGTACGCACGATGAAGGAGCAGCCGACCGCATGTCGTCACCAGCACAGCCCAACACGGGTTCGGGGTCGGAGTCGCGGCCGCGCCAGGTGTTGAACGTGGCCGTACTGGCGGAGTCCGAGCTCGGGTCCGAAGCCCAGCGTGAGCGCCGCAAGCGCATCCTCGACGCCACCCTGGCCATCGCCTCAAAGGGCGGCTACGAGGCGGTTCAGATGCGCGCGGTCGCCGAACGCGCCGATGTTGCGGTCGGCACGCTGTATCGCTACTTCCCGTCGAAGGTGCACCTGCTGGTGTCCGCACTCGGCCGGGAGTTCGAGCGCATCGACGCCAAGACCGACCGGGCGTCGCTGTCGGGCGGCACGCCGTATCAGCGGCTGAGCTTCATGGTCGGAAAGCTGAACCGTGCGATGCAGCGCAACCCCCTGCTGACCGAGGCCATGACCCGTGCGTTCGTGTTCGCCGACGCGTCGGCGGCCGGTGAGGTTGATCACGTCGGCAAGCTGATGGACTCGATGTTCGCCCGCGCCATGAGCGACGGCGAACCGACCGAGGACCAGTACCACATCGCGCGCGTCATCTCGGATGTCTGGCTGTCCAACCTGCTGGCCTGGTTAACGCGGCGGGCGTCGGCGACCGACGTGAGCAAGCGGCTGGACCTGGCTGTGCGTCTGCTCATCGGAGACGGCGAGCACCCTAAGATTTAGCGGGTGGCTTCCCAGCTACCCCTTGAGCTCCAGCGCGCGCTGACCACCGTCGCACGGGTACCGCGGCTGCTGGTGGCGTGCGACTACGACGGCACCATGGCACCGATCGTCGCGAACCCCGACGATGCGCGCCCGCTCGCCGAATCGGCGGCAGCCCTCCGCTCGCTGGCCGCCCTGCCGTCGACGACCGCCGCGCTGATCTCCGGCCGCGCCCTGCGCGACCTGGCGACGCTGTCGCGGATGCCCGCCGAGGTCCATCTGGTGGGCAGTCACGGGTCGGAGTTCGACACCGGTTTCGTACACGCGATCGACGATGCGGCCAAGGCCCTGCTGGGCAAGATCAAAGACGCCCTGAGCGCGATCGCCGCCGAGTACGCCGGCGTGGCCGTCGAGATCAAGCCGGCCAGCGTGGCCTTGCATGTACGCAACGCGGATCACGCCGACGGCCAGGAGGCGCTGAAGAAGGCGCACACCGCCTCGCAACATTGGGACGCGCAGGTCACCGAGGGCAAGGCCGTCCTGGAGTTCGCGGTCATCCAGACCGACAAGGGGCAGGCACTCGACATTCTGCGGCACCAGGAGGCCGCCTCCGCGGCGGTATTCATCGGCGATGACGTCACCGACGAGAAGGCGTTTCGCCGACTGCACGGGCCCGACATCGGCATCAAGGTCGGCGATGGCGACTCCCTGGCCGGTTATCGCATCGAGTCGCCCGAAGACGTCGCCGCCGTTTTGGAATGCCTACTCGAGGCGCGCCGCACCTGGCTCTTGGGCGGACACAGCACGCCGATCGAGCGGCTCACGATGCTGTCCAACGCCCGCACGGTGGCACTGCTGACACCCGATGCGGACGTGGTCTGGATGTGCCATCCGCAGGCCGACTCGGCTGCCGTGTTCTCCCGGCTGCTCGGCGACGCGACCGCAGGACACTTCTCGATCGGTCCGCAGCGCGAGGCCCTACCGCTGTCCCAGCGCTACATCACCGGCACGATGACCGTCGAAACTCATTGGGCCAGTTTGCTTGTCACCGACTACCTGTCGCATGACGTCGGCGCCGGCCGTACCGACCTGATTCGGGTCATCAGCGGGCAGGCTAAGGCGGTGGTCGAGTTCGCGCCGCGGCCCGAGTTCGCGCAGGCTCCCGTCCATCTGCGGGTCGACGAGGGCGGGCTGCGGGTGTTCGCGACCAACGAGCCGATGGTGTTGCGCGCGCCCGGCGTGGAGTGGGAAATTGTGCCCGACGGTATCCACCAGACCGCACGCGCTGTCATCGATCCGTCCGAGGGACCGTGTGTGCTGGAATTACGGTGTGGCACCGAGGATTTGGCGGAGAGCCCGGTATATCAAGATGCGCGGCGCGAACGTGCGGAGAGCTACTGGCGCGACTGGGTGTCCACGCTGACTCTGCCGTCGCTGAAACCTGAGCTGGTGAAGCGGTCGGCACTGACGCTGCGCGGGTTGGTGCACGCCGACACCGGCGCGATCATGGCGGCGGCCACCACGTCGCTACCCGAGGAGATCGGCGGCGTCCGCAACTGGGACTACCGTTACTGCTGGATCCGCGACGCCGCGATGACCGCGTCGGCCCTGGTGTCGTTGGGTTCGCTCGGCGAGGCCGAGGGATACCTGAACTGGCTGCACGGTGTGATCGAGACGGTGCACGGGCCCGAGCGGCTGCATCCGCTGTACGCGCTGTCCGGGGCGATCCTCGGCCCGGAGGCGGTGATCGACTCGCTGCCCGGGTATGCGGGTTCGCGCCCCGTGCGAGTCGGCAACGCCGCGAATGTCCAAGTGCAACTGGATGTTTTCGGTCCTGTCGTGCAGCTGATATCGGACTTGTGTCATCGGCGGATAGCCGACGGTGTGACGAACGCCTTGACGGATCCGGACTGGAATCTGGTCAGCGAGATGGTGTTCGCCGTAGAAAGTCGTTGGATGGAACCGGATCACGGCATCTGGGAGATTCGCGACAATCCGCGGCACCACGTGTACTCGAAGGTGATGTGTTGGCTGACTGTGGACCGCGCGCTGAAGCTGGGTGCTGAATTCGGCCGCGAGGTGCCAGCCGGTTGGGCCGCGCTGCGCGACGCGATCTCGGAGCAGGTGCGCGAGCGCGGCTGGAACGACGAGGTGAAGTCCTTCACTGCCGCGTACGACGGCACCGACCTCGACGCGGCCACGCTGTATATCGGGCTGTCCGGCCTGATCGACCCGTCCGATGAGCGGTTCGCGGCCACGGTAGTCGCGACGGAGGCTGAACTGCGCAGCGGTGCAACGGTTTACCGCTATCACCGCGACGACGGCCTGCCGGGCACCGAGGGCGGCTTCCATCTCTGCGCGGCGTGGCTGCTCGAGGCGTACTTGCTATCCGATCAGCGGTCGCAGGCCGAGGCGCTGTTCGATCGGCTGGTCGCCGCAGCGGGGCCGACGGGGCTGTTGTCCGAGGAGTACGACCCGGTGGCCGAGCGGGCGTTGGGCAACCATCCGCAGGCGTACAGCCACATCGG
>DASRJA010000420.1:0-7111 GCA_035649695.1 Mycobacterium sp.
AGCAGCACTGCCGCCACGCCGAATCCCGCCCAGGTGTGCCAGCGGCCCAAAAGGGTTCTCACGCGAGACTCCTCGTCCGAACGGTGAACAGACCCTGCGGGCGGACCTGCAGGAAGATCACGATGATCACGAACACGATCACCTTGGCCAGCGACGCCGTGGTGCTGTACTCGATGAACGAGTTCAGAAAACCCAACGCGAACGCCGCGATCACGGTGCCCTTGATCTGCCCCAGTCCGCCGACCACCACGACAAGGAACGCGTCAATCAGATAACTCTGGCCGATGGTCGGGCTCGTCGAACCGATCAGCGTCAGCGCCACACCCGCAACCGCGGCCAGCCCCGACCCGATGAAAAACGTTGTGATGTCTGTCTTTCGCGACGAGATGCCGCTGGTCTCGGCGAGGTCGCGGTTTTGTACCACGGCCCGGATCCGCCGCCCCATCGGGCTGACCTTCAAGACGATGGCGAGCACGGCCACGCACACCACCGCCAGCACCAGGATGAAGATGCGGGTCTTTGGCACCACCGCGCCCAGGATCTCCACACCGCCCGATAACCAGCTCGGCGCAATGACGTTGACGGCCGGGGCGCCGAAGATATCGCGGGCCACCTGCTGCAGGATCAGCCCGACGCCAAACGTGACCAGCAGGGTGTCCAGCGGCCGGTTATACATCCGCCGGATCAGCGTCACCTCCAGCAGCGCGCCCATGGCGCCGCCTACGATGAAGCCGACGAGCAACGAAATCAACAGGGACACACCGGCGCTCGAGACGAGCTGCTGTACCACGTAAGCCGTGTAGCAGCCCGCCATGATGAACTCGCCATGCGCCATGTTGATGACGCCCATCTGCCCGAACGTCAGTGACAACCCCAGAGCGGCCAACAACAGGATCGAGCCGAGGCTCAATCCCGTTGCCAGCTGTCCAATCAGGACATCCATCTCAGCTAGAAAGACCCGCGGCCCACGGGTACGTCTTCAGGTATGGGTCGGGCTTGATCGGTCCCTGCGACTGCCAGATCGTGTAAATCAGCCCGTCGGGATGGATCTCGCCGATACGCGCGGTCTTGGTGATGTGGTGGTTCTCGCCATCGATGGTGACCAGGCCCTCGGGTGCGTCAAAGGTGACCCCGCCGCAATTGTCCTGAATCGCCTTGACGTCGAACGACTTTGCCTTCTCGACGGTGTTCTTCCACAGGTACACCGAGACGTAGGCGGCCTCCATCGGATCCGACGTCGGCTTATCGGCGCCGTACTTGTCCTTGTAGGCCTTGACGAACGCCTTGTTCACCGGGTTGTCGACCGTCTGGTAGTAGTTCCACGCGGTCAGCTGGCCCTGGATGTTCTTGGCGCCGATGCCCGTGACCTCTTCTTCGGCAATCGACACGGACACCACCGGCATCTTCTGCGGCGTCAGACCGGCGTTGGTGTACTCCTTGAAGAACGCGACGTTCGAATCGCCATTGAGGGTGTTGAAGACCGCGCCGGCGTTGGAGCCACGGACCTTGTTGACGATGGTGGAGAAGTCCGTCGAGCCCAGAGGCGTGTAGTCCTCACCCTTGATCTCGATGCCATTGGCCCCGGCGTACGCCTTGATGATTCGGTTGGCGGTCTGCGGGAAGACGTAGTCACTGCCGACCAGATACAGCGACTTGATGCCCTTTTCCTTGAGGTAATCGAGCGCGGGCACGATCTGCTGGTTGGTCGTGGCGCCGGTATAGAAGATGTTCTTCGACGACTCGAGGCCCTCGTACTGCACGGGGTAGTACAGCAGCGAGTTGGCGCTTTCGAAGACCGGCAGCATCGCCTTGCGGCTCGATGAGGTCCAGCCGCCGAAAACCACCGCCACACAGTCGCTGCTGATCAGTTTCTGGGCCTTTTCGGCGAACACGGTCGGCTCGGACGCACCGTCCTCGCCGACGAGCTGAATCTGCTTGCCCAACACGCCGCCCGCGGCGTTGATCTGCTCGACAGCCAGATCGATGGCATGGCGCACGGTCACTTCGGAGATCGCCATGGTGCCCGAGAGCGAGTTCAGCGCACCCACTTTGATGGTCGGTGCCGAGGTGTCCACGCACGACGCGGCGTTTGCCGAGTCCGATTCGGTCGCCTTGCTTCCGCAGCCGGACAACAACAGGCTGGTCGCGGCGACGACGCTTCCCGCAGCGAGAGCCGACCGTTTCAACGAGGAGCGTCCTGGTAGTCGCATGGACAGCCTTTCTTGTCGTCACCAGCGCACATCCGGGTGGTGAGCGTTGGGTTGGAGCGCAGAAGTAAGACACCGACGAGGCGTCGAATCGGGACGTTAGATCGCCTGTGTTTCTACGAAATGTCTGGGTGTGACGAACAAATTAACGTGTCACCCGGCGGGAGTTGGTTTGCCGTTCGCCCGGTGCGGCATAGCTGAGGTGTCCTCTTCGTAACGATCGGGTACGGTGCGGCGATGTGACGGACATGCGAACAACGACAGCCAGGGTCGGGGCGGCATTGGCGGTGGCGGCCGCCGCAATTGCGGTAAGTCATGGCACGGCGAGCGCTGAGCCGGCCGGTCACCTAGTGCGCTACACGCTCACGACAGGTGGCCCCGCGGATTTCGACCTCTTCTATCTCGTCAATCAGCCGCCGAACAAGCAGGCATATAACGCAGACGCGTACTCCTTCGTGAAGAAGGAGACCGTAAACGTGGGGCCTGGTGCGCCATGGGTGTTCGAGACCACGCTTGCGGACCCGCAGTGGGCGATCTTCACCGTGAGCAGCACCACGCACGGCGGGCAGGCCGCGCCGAATCCTCACTGCGAGATCGCCGTCGACGGCCAAGTGGTCGTGCAGCAGGATGCTCCTTACAACCTGCAGTGCCAGGGTTCGCAGTGGTGAGCCTCCCGGCGAATTCGTATACCCACGCTTGATCGCCTGAGCGCAGTGGCACCGCGATGCGGCGGTAGTCGTCGGCCTCGTACTCGTCGGCGGCGGCCAAATCGGCGGCGCTGATGTAGTCCAGGTTCCGTCAGCCTGCCGAAGATTACGCGGCGCGCACCGCGCGGACGAACGACGCGACGGCCGCGCCGATTTCGTCGGGGCTGTCCTCCTGAAGGAAATGCACACCGGCCACCGAGACTTCGGTCTGATTAGGCCAGGTCCGGACGAAGTCGCGGGCGCGCCCGCGGATCAGTGCGCCGGGTTCGCCGTTGATGAACAGCTTGGGCACATCGCTTTGTGACAGCCACGTGCCGTACTCCTCGACGGTGGCGACTACGTCGGCGGGTTCACCCTCGATCGGGATGTTGCGCGGCCACGACAAGGTCGGCCTGCGGTCCTCGCCGGGATTTCGGAACGGCTCGCGGTAGTGATCCATCTCCTGATCGGTGAGTTGACGCTTGACGGACGCGGGCAGCACCGCCTCCACGAACATGTTCTGCTCCAACACCATTGACTCGCCGTCGGGGGAGCGGAAGCCCTGGAACACGCTGCGCATCGGGCCAGGAAAATCGGACCACTCGATCGGCATTGCGACCGCCTCCATGTAGGCGATCCCGGCCACCCGGTCGCGGTGCCGGTTCGCCCAGTCGAAGCCCAGCGCCGAACCCCAGTCGTGCAGCACCAGAATCACCCGATCGCCGAGGTCGAGCTCGTCCCACAACGTGAAGAGAAAGTCGCGGTGTTCGGCGTAGTAGTAGCGATCCGGTCCTGAGTCGTCGAGCTTGTCCGAGCCGCCCATGCCGATCAGGTCGCACGCGACAAGGCGGCCCAGACCCTCGAGATGCGGCATGACGTTGCGCCACAGATACGACGACGTCGGATTGCCGTGCTGGAAGACGATCGCGTCGCCTTGGCCCTCATCGATGTAGGCCATCCGCTTGCCGTTGATCTGCTTGTACTGCAGCTGCCCGTACGGCCTGGCACCGGCCATTGCCCCTCCTAGTCCGCGAATGTGAACTTATGACACAGTTTCGCGCGAAAAGTGTGCAATAAGTTCACGTTCGACATGACTATTCCAGTCGATGGTGTAGCGCTGCTCGGCGGCCATCGTCTTCTCGATGTTCATCGTCTTGACTATGACCGGCAGCAGCAGCCGCATCATCCGCTGACCGATCGGGCCAGGGGCCTTGGCGTGGCTGATCCGGGCGCCGCGCGCGGCGATCTTCTCGACCCTCGGTCGGCGCAGTCGCTCGTAAACGGAGAACGCCGACGGAACATCCGTCATGTCGCGTAGACACCGGGCCAGCTCGATCGCACTCTCCATCGCCAGCGAGGCGCCCTGCCCGGTGCTGTTTGATGGTGCGTGCACGGCGTCGCCGACGAGCACCATCCGGCCCCGGTGCCAGTGGGGGACCGGCGGCATGATGTGCAGCGCGCCGACGACTTGCAGCGTCTCGCTGTTCGTCTCGGAGGCCAGCCGAGCCCCGGGAACGTCGTTGGCGTAGGCGGTGCGCAGCGTGTGCAGCCAGTCCTCTGCTGGGACGGCTCGCGCCTCCTTCAGGCTCAGATATTGGGGCGACGGCAGATTCGCACCCCAGCCGATGCGGCCGTCGGGCCGCTTCCAATACAGGTAGTACCCCCGCCGCCCGAACGCGAACGTCATGGCGCCTGGTTCGAGTGCAGAGGTGTCGGGGGCGTCCTCAGCGATGCCCTCGAATCCAAGCAGGTTGAGATAGCGGGCGCCTGGCGCGTTCGGGTCGATGAGCTTGCGCACCTTCGAATGCACGCCGTCGGCGCCGATAACCATGTCGGCGCTGGCGGTGCTGCCGTCGGCGAAGTGCGCGGTGACACAGTCGGGCAGTTCGTCGACGCGAATCAGCTTCTTGGCGTCTTGAATTCGCACACCGGCCTGCTCGGCGCGATCCCTGAGGATGCGATGCAGCGCGCCGCGGTCGATCAGCTGACGGGGGCCAAGGCCCTGGGGCGTCGGCATCTCGCGCCCGGGCTTGCTTGCGATCGACATGACCGAGCGGGTGATTGGGATCGCGGCGGCGCGGACGGCGTCGTCGGCGCCTATGATCCGCAGGGCAGCCAGGCCATTGGGCTCGAGTGCCAGCGAGCCGCCGATCCCGTTGGCCGAGGACGGATCTGACACGCGCGCCTCGTAGACGGTGGCGTCGATGCCGGCCATCGTCAGCGCGGTGGCCGCGACCGGTCCGGCGATTCCGCCACCGATCACGAGTGCGGTTTGTGCTGCGGGCATGAGGTCTCCTTACTTCTCCAGGTCGGCGAATTCGGGTGGCATTTGGCCGGTTTCATGGAAGCTGCGCCATGCGTCGAGATGCGGGAAGGTGCCGGCCGTCAGTTCGTCGAGCAGCGACCGCACCCAGTCGGCCTCGGCGCGCGTCATCGCGATCCGGTATTCGTCCTCGATCAGGAACAACCGTGGTACGTCCGACGCCGTCTCGAGCAGCGCGGTCAACGAGTCGACCGATTGCGTCAGCCGCTCCAAGCGCCGGCGCAGTAGCTCCACAACGTCCTGCGGGTTGAGCACCGCCAGCACGGACAGGCCCGCGACGAAGCGGGTCTGCTCGGCCTCCGGTTCGGCGATCAGCTCGCGGGTCCACGCGATGAGTTCGTCGCGCCCGGCGTCGGTGATCTGATACACCGTGCGCTCGGGCCGAGCCCCTTGGCGGGTAACACCGATCGTCTCGAGGTAGCCGTTGCGCTCCAGGTTCTGCACGACGGTGTAGAGCGACCCCCACTTGATGTCCATATCGCGGTCCTTGCCGCGGGCCCGCATCACCGATGCCATCTCGTAGCGGTGCATCGGTCGCTGTACGACCGTGGCCAGCACAGCGAGCCCCATCAGGTTCGCGACCTTGCGTTTCTCGGCCATCACACCTCCTGGCAATTACTCGCACACGAATATACGCATACGAGTATCGCCGACACAACGGGGTAATTACCTTGACATCACATCGAACAAGAGTTCGAATGGAATGGTGCGATGGGATCGGCAGGGCGTCAGCGTCGATGACGGCGCCCTGCCTGGCCTGCAGCGCATCGGCTTCGTCCGGTCGGTTCGCACGCCGCAGTTCGAGGGCATCACGTTCCACGAGGTGCTCTGCAAGAGCGCGTTGAACAAGGTGCCCGACGCGGCGATGCTGCCGTTTCGCTACACCGTCAACGGCTACCGCGGCTGTTCGCATGCCTGTCGCTACTGCTTCGCTCGGCCCACACACGAGTACCTCGATCTGGACTGCGGCACCGATTTCGACACCCAGGTGGTGGTGAAGACCAACGTCGCCGATGTGTTGCGTCGCGAACTACGCCGGCCGTCGTGGCAACGCGAGACCGTCGCACTTGGCACCAACACCGATCCCTATCAGCGGGCCGAGGGGCGCTACGCGCTGATGCCCGGCATCATCGGCGCGTTGGCCGATTCCGGCACGCCGTTTTCCATCCTCACCAAGGGCACCCTGCTGCGCCGCGATCTGCCGCTGATCACCGCGGCGGCCAAAACCGTCGACGTGAGCGTCGCGGTGTCGCTCGCGGTCGGCGATCCCGCGCTGCACAAGGACGTCGAGCCGGGCACGCCCTCGCCTCAGGCCAGGCTCGGGTTGATCGCCGCCATTCGTGAGGCCGGCCTTGGGTGTCACGTGATGGTCGCGCCGGTGCTGCCGCGATTGACCGACTCCGTCGAGCACCTCGATGCGCTGCTGGCCCAGATCGCCGCGGCGGGCGCGACGGGTGTGACGGTGTTCGGCCTGCATCTGCGTGGCTCGACGCGAGGCTGGTTCATGGCCTGGTTGGCGAAATCGCACCCGGAGTTAGTGGGGGAGTACCGCGAGTTGTACAGGCGCGGAGCGTATCTACCCTCGGACTACAAGAAGATGCTGCACGACCGCGCGACGCCGTTGGTCGCCAAGTACGGTCTGGCACCCGACCGCCGGTCGTTCAGAACGACTGAGGCCCCGGCGGTTCCGCCCGCCGAGGTCCTGCAGCCGACACTGTTCTAGCGCTCGTTGAAGCCGAGATCGGCGAAACGCGGCACCGGTTGGCCGCGCCGCGCCGCCTCCGCGTCCAGTCGCTTGTTCAACCGGCGGCCGGCCGAGAGCATGTAGATGGTCCGGCGGATGGAGTTCTTCGGCACGATGAAGTCGTTGAGGGTTCGCTCTGCGTGGAAATCGG
>DASRJA010000421.1:0-4508 GCA_035649695.1 Mycobacterium sp.
ATCGAGAGGGTTTAAGACGATGGCAGAGAACACCATTCAGTGGGATAAGGATGCCGACGGCATCGTCACCCTGACGCTCGACGATCCGACCGGGTCGGCGAACGTGATGAACGAGCACTACGCCGAGTCCATGCACAATGCTGTCGAACGCCTTGTCGCGGAAAAGGATTCGATCACCGGCGTCGTCATCACCAGCGCGAAGAAGACCTTCTTCGCCGGTGGCGACCTCAAGGGCATGATCAACCTCGGCCCGGAAAACGCCGGTGAGGCGTTCGACACCGTCGAGGCCGTCAAGCGTGACCTGCGCGCCCTCGAAACGCTCGGCAAGCCGGTGGTGGCCGCCATCAACGGCGCCGCGCTCGGTGGTGGGCTGGAGATCACGCTCGCGTGTCACCACCGCATCGCGGCCGACGTCAAGGGCCTTGTCGTGGGCTTCCCCGAGGTGACCCTTGGCCTGCTGCCCGGCGGTGGCGGCGTCACCCGCAGCGTGCGGATGTTCGGCATCCAGAACGCCTTCATGAACGTCCTGTCGCAGGGCACCCGCTTCAAGCCCGACAAGGCCAAGGAGGCCGGCCTGGTCGACGAACTGGTCGGCTCCGTCGAGGAGTTGGTGCCCGCCGCCAAGGCGTGGATCAAGGCGAACCCCGACAGCCACACCCAGCCGTGGGACCAGAAGGGCTACAAGATGCCCGGCGGCACCCCGAGTTCGCCGGGTCTGGCGGGCATCCTGCCGTCGTTCCCGGCGCTGCTGCGCAAGCAGCTCAAGGGTGCGCCGATGCCCGCGCCACGCGCCATCCTGGACGCGGCCGTCGAGGGTGCGCAGGTGGACTTCGACACCGCGTCGCGCATCGAGAGCCGCTACTTCACGCAACTGGTCACCGGCCAGGTGTCGAAGAACATGATCCAGGCGTTCTTCTTCGACCTGCAGCACATCAACGGCGGTGGCTCGCGGCCCGAGGGCATCGGCAAGACCCCGATCAACAAGATCGGCGTGCTGGGCGCGGGCATGATGGGCGCCGGCATCGCCTACGTGTCGGCCAAGGCCGGCTTCGACGTCGTGCTCAAGGACGTCAGCATCGAGGCCGCGCAGAAGGGCAAGGGCTACGCGGAGAAGCTCGAGGCCAAGGCGCTGCAGCGCGGCAAGACCACCGAGGAGAAGTCCAAGGCGCTGCTTGATCGCATCACGCCGACGGCCGACCCCGCGGACTTCAAGGGCGTCGACTTCGTGATCGAGGCGGTGTTCGAGAACCAGGAACTCAAGCACAAGGTGTTCCAGGAGATCGAGGACGTCGTCGAGCCCAACGCGCTGCTCGGGTCGAACACCTCGACGCTGCCGATCACCGGTCTGGCGACCGGCGTGAAGCGGCAGGAGGACTTCATCGGGATCCACTTCTTCTCGCCGGTCGACAAGATGCCGCTGGTGGAAATCATCAAGGGCGAGAAGACATCTGACGAGGCGCTGGCCCGGGTGTTCGACTACACGCTGGCCATCGGCAAGACCCCGATCGTCGTCAACGACAGCCGCGGCTTCTTCACCAGCCGCGTCATCGGCACGTTCGTCAACGAGGCGCTGGCGATGCTCGGCGAAGGCGTGGAGCCGGCCAGCATCGAACACGCCGGTTCGCAGGCCGGTTATCCCGCGCCGCCGCTGCAGCTGTCGGACGAGCTGAACCTCGAGCTGATGCACAAGATCGCGACCGCCACCCGCAAGGGCGTCGAGGACGCGGGCGGCAAGTACGAGCCGCATCCGGCCGAGGCGGTCGTCGAGAAGATGATCGAGATCGGTCGGCCGTCACGGTTGAAGGGCGCCGGCTTCTACGAGTACGTCGACGGCAAGCGCACCGGTCTGTGGCCGGGCTTGCGTGAGACGTTCCAGTCCGGCAGCAACCAGCAGCCGCTGCAGGACATGATCGACCGGATGTTGTTCGCCGAGGCGCTGGAGACGCAGAAGTGCCTCGACGAGGGCGTGCTCACGTCGACCGCCGACGCGAACATCGGCTCGATCATGGGCATCGGTTTCCCGCCGTACACCGGTGGGTCGGCGCAGTTCATCGTCGGCTATCAAGGCCCGGCAGGGACCGGTAAGGACGCCTTCGTGGCGCGGGCCAAGGAGCTGGCCGCCAAGTACGGCGACCGCTTCACCCCGCCGGACTCACTGACCAGCTAGCAGTAGTACGCGAAAGCCCTCGGAACAACGGTGTTTCGGGGGCTTTTGCTATGCGACCAGTTCCTCGCTATGCACCGGATTAGCCGCTGGGTTGCTCGCTAATGCGTCCAGAACCACGGACCACACCTGTGGGCTCAACACCACGCCAAGGTGGCTGGCCGGGAGTCCCGGATACAGATCCTGAAGGACGATATTGGTCACGTTCGGGCCGTCGAGCGCCTGCTGGGTGTACGGGGTGACTACCCAATCAGTCTTCGAGGCGATGGTGGTGTACAGAACACCGGGGCGGGTGTCGCCGTTTCCGTACACCTCTTGCTGAAATTCATTGCCTAATGCCTGCTGTTCCAACGCCGGCCCAATACTGTTCGCGAACGCGATGAGCAGCGGCCCCAGAATCGGCAAGTCCTGCAAGCCGATCAGGCCGGAGACATCGGTGCCGTGGTTACTCGGCGCGATGCCGATGAGCTGTGACACCTTGTCGGCGCCGCCCAGATTGTTGATGTAGTACACGGGCAGGATTCCGCCGCCCTGCGAATGGCCGATGAGTATCACCTTGGGCGCCCCGGTTTCCTTGAGCACCTTGTCCACTTCTGCGGCAAGCTGCTGCGCGGACTGCCTGATGTCATCCGTGGCCTGGATCGGGTAGTTGGGATTCTGCGTGATGTTGCCGTAGTTGAACGTGTAGACCTTGTAGCCGGCGTTGGCGAGGACGGGTGCTCCGACGCCCCAGTTCTCTCCCTGGGTGGCAATCGTTCCGTTGATGAGAATGATCGGCAGGGGATGCTCGGCGGTGACCGAGATCAGCTCGTCGTTCGCGCCGGGCGGCGGCTGTTGTGGGTTGAGGAACGTCAGCCCGTTGATGATCCCGTAGGTGACGGGGAACGGTCCCGTGCCGGCGGAATTGAGCGGCGCACCGATCAGTGTCCTGCTTACGGCCGCGGCCGAATTCGCCACCGCGGTGGCCAACGCATAGGGCACACCGAGGAAGCTGTGCGGTCCGAATGCCTTGGCGATTGTGTCGGCCACGGTGTACACCGCCGACGCCGCTACAACGCCCACGTCTGATATCAGCCCAACGACTTCCCGAGGCTGCGGGGCTCTGATCGTGGTCCCGCCGGATTGCGTGCTTGACACCGTGGGGGCGGTGGAAGCGATCTTCGCCGCCACGGGCTGTGGGTCGGGAGTCGGTGGTGTGGGCGCGACCGCGGCGCGATCAATCGTGACATCGATCGCGGACGGCTGCGGCTCGTCGGCGACTGCCTTCGCCGGCTTAGCCGATGCGATGGGCACGTCGGGTCGGCGCGGGCTGTGCCGCACGCGCGGCTGCGGCGAGTCGTCTGGGTCCGGATCCGCTACCGATGCTGACAATGACGGCTGAACGTCGACGTCGGGCGCGTCGCTATCGCTCGCCGTCTTCTCAGCGGTTGCGGTGTCCTCGCGCGACGATTCGGGGGTTCGGAGGTCGGGTTTGCGGTCGGTACCGGCATCCTGCGCGCCCACCTGCGCGGTCCGTTTCGGCGGGTCGGCCTTCGCAGCTTTCGGCGCGCCTGCCGAGCTCTCCGAACTCGAATCAGCACTCGAAGGTGACGGGTCATCGGCATGGGCGATAACGCTGCCTAACCCGACCGCCACCCAGGTTGCCAGCAAGAACGCGGCAACCGTCAACCGCAACCACCAGTGAAAGGTCGACCCGCCGGTATTCAGTAGCCACCTGCGCATCGTCGACATTGCACGCCTTTCGCCCGGTTGGCATGCAATGTATCCAGTTAACGGCCGGGTTGGTTCTGATTGGCAATGCTCGTGTTGCTTCGGATCACCACCTCAAAGGCGGCAAAAACCAGTTACATAAGCGGTAGCGTCATTGGTTGCTGGCTGGGCTGTCGACGGTATTTGCCACCCCAGGCGCCCGACAACTCCCCAGCGGCGATGTGACGGGAGACAACCATGAAGCGCTGCATCGTCGGAGGATTGACCGCCCTGCTGATGGCCGCAGAGCTGATCGCCTCAGCGCCGCCGGCCACCGCCGGCTGCCAGTACGGAGGACCCGTTCTCAGCAAGTGCGATGGACCCGTCCAGCCTGACGGCACCTGGCAACGTTGCGTGGCAGTTCCCCAATTGATTCCTCGCGGCGCCAGCTCCTACCTAGTGCCCGTCAGGCACTGCGAATTGATGGGTCCTGACCAGCACCCCTGGGATCTCGCCTTCGCCGACCCACCGACGCACCTCGACGACTGAGTCGCAAGGGGAGCTGAAGATTGCAGTCAGGGCTGTGGATTGCGGCGCGCCACGACCCTCTGTGCAATCTTCGTGATGCGGCCACTTTGGCTATCGTCTAGTCGTG
>DASRJA010000422.1:0-2299 GCA_035649695.1 Mycobacterium sp.
CCGCCGCGGGTGGAAGCCACCAAAATTGCACTGAGGGCTGTGAATTCGGCGCAATCACAGCCCTGGGTGCAAAATTGAGCGGCACAATCTGCTAGAGCGGGTCGCGGGCCGCCGGGCATGACATGCAGCGCGGGCCGCCGCGGCCGGTGCCCAGCTCGGACGCCGCGATCGGCAGCACCTCGATGCCCGCATCGGCAAGCCGCTCATTGGTTTCCGTGTTGCGCTCGTATGCGACCACCACACCCGGCGCCAGCGCGAGCGTGTTGTTGCCGTCGTCCCACTGCTCACGCTCGGCCGTCACCGGGTCCAGCCCCGTCGCGATGACCCGCAGCTTCTCGATTTGCATCGCCGCGGCGGCCGCCTCCACAAACGGTGCCGCATCGTCGATCCTCACACCCCCGGAACCGTCGCGGTGAATCGTGAACGCCGACAACGAGTCCACGATGTTCGGGTACATCACCGCCGCATCGACGTCGACCATCGTGCACACCGTGTCCAGATGCATCTGTGCGCGCTCCTGCGCGATCGGCACCGCCAGAACCGTATGCGCCAAATCATCGTCGAACAGGCTGCGCGCCAACGCTTCCGCGCCCGCGGGCGTGGTCCGCTCCCCCACGCCGACCGCAACCACACCCGGCGAAAGCAGCAGCACGTCGCCGCCCTCGACGGGTGCCGACCGCGACTCGTATGCCCGCCGCACGCCCAGGAACCGCGGGTGATGCGCGTAGATCAGGTCGGTCAGCGACGTCTCGCGCACCCGCGCAGGCAGTGCCAGCGATGTGATCGCCACCCGCGGCCCGATCCAGAACGACGAGTCCCGCGTGAACAACAGGTTCGGCAGCGGCTCGATCACAAAATCCCCGCCGTGGTGCATCCGCCGCACCAGCGACAGCTCACCACCGGACAATGGCAACTCGTTGAACGTCATCCCCGCCATCAGGACGTGCGCCAGCTCGCCCGCTTCCAGTGTCCGCAAGTACGCCGAAAGCTCTTGCGCCAGCGGCAGTCCCAACCGCCGAGAATCGACAGCGGCCGAAATTCCGTGCATCCGCGCCGCGCCACTGTGCGACAGCGCCTCGGTCAACAGATCCGCGAGCAACAGCACCTCGACGGCGCGCGATTCCAACACCGCCGTGAACGCGTCGTGCTCCTCCTGCGCCTTGGACACCCACGGCAGCCCGTCGAACAGCAGCGCGTCGTTGTTTCGTGGTGTCAGCCGCTGCAATTCGGCCCCGGGCCGGTGCAGGATGACCGCCCGCAGCCTGCCGACCTCCGAATCGCAACCCAACGTCACATCTAGCACCGTAGCGCCACCGTTCACCTCAACTATGGTTTAGGTCATGGAGCTGATCCACGAACTCACTCCGGGCGAGATGTCGCATCGCAGCGGCGTGGCCGTCTCTGCGCTGCATTTCTACGAACGCGAAGGCCTGATCGCCAGCCAGCGCACTGCCGGCAACCAACGCCGGTACGCGCGGGAAACACTGCGGCGCGTCGCGTTCATCCGGATGTCGCAGCGCCTCGGCATCCCGCTCGCCCGCATCCGCGACGCACTCAAGAGCCTGCCCACCGACCGCGTTCCGACCAGCAAGGACTGGGCCAAACTGTCGGCGGGCTGGCGCCAGGATCTCGACGACCGCATCCTGCACCTGGAGCGGCTGCGCGACAACCTCGCCGGCTGCATCGGCTGCGGCTGCCTGAGCCTGAAGACCTGCGCGCTGTCCAACCCCGGCGACGTACTCGCCGACCAGGGACCCGGCGCCGTGCGGCTGTAAGAAATCGAACGCCTGTGCGATAGACTCGCGATCATGGAGCTGGCCCTCCAAAGCGCACTGTTCGACCCCGCCGAACGCCGCGATCTCGGCAACGGCGCGTGGGTCGAGGTGCGCTCCGGTTGGCTCACCGACGCCGACGGGCTGTTCGCAGAACTCCACGACGGCATCCCGTGGCGCGCCGAACGCAGGCACATGTACGAGCGCGTGCTCGACGTGCCACGTCTGGTCAGCTTCCACCACCTCGTCGACGAGCCGGCCCCGCACCCACGGCTCAAGCAGATGCGCCGACGGCTCAACGACACCTACGGAGGCGAGCTTGGCGAGCCGTTCACCACCGCAGGTCTATGCCTTTACCGCGACGGCAACGACAGCGTCGCATGGCACGGCGACAAGATCGGCCGCAGCAATACCGAAGACACCATGATCGCTATCGTGAGCCTCGGTGCCACAAGGGTTTTCGCGTTACGCCCGAAAGGCGGTGGCAAGTCGCTGCGGATCGCACACCATCACGGCGACCTGTTGGT
>DASRJA010000423.1:0-22919 GCA_035649695.1 Mycobacterium sp.
CAGCGTCGAGGCGGCCACCGCGAAAGCCAGACCGACGCTGCGGGACAGCTCGAGTCCCGACGTGGCCAGCGACAGTGGGATTGGAATCAGCCCGCCGACCACCGCGGCGACCCGGAAGTCACGCACCCGGCCCCGCAGCACGTCGGTCGACAACGCGCCGGCGATGCTGACCAGCAGCCCGGATGATGTCGCAAGGAAGGCCGCGATCGCGCCCGCGGCGACCAGTGCCGCGAGCAGTTGTCCGGCCGGCCCGCCGATGGCCGCGCCGGGAGCGAGCAGCACCGCGGCGTCCGCTGTCCCGGTGATCAGTAGCTGCGGCACTGACAGCCGGGCGAATGCACCCAACAGCGTTGGAAACAAATAGAACAGCGACAGCAGCGCGATGACTGCGAGCGCGGTGCGCCGCGCAGCACGTCCGTCGGGGTTGGTGTAGAAGCGCACCAGCACATGCGGTAAACCCATGGTGCCCAAGAAGGTTGCGACGATGATCGACACGACCTGGTAGAGCGGATGAACGCCACCGAGCCCGCCGCCTGACGCGATCCACGCCTTACCGGTGCTCGGCGTGCCCGCGACCACGGGCGTCGCCGCCCCAGCGGTCAGCGTCAGCGTGGTGCCTGCGCCGAGCGTGTGTTCGCCCGCTGACGGAATCGGCTGGGCATCAACGTGATTGCCGTCCAGCATGCCGGTCACTGTGATGCCCGCCGGCGCGGCGACCTGTACCACCACGTCGGTTTCGATCGCGACGGTGGTGTGCTGCTGGACCGTCGGTGGCATTGGCCCGCCGAGCTCGCCCCGCTCGGTGAAGAACAGCCCGAGCAACGCGAGTGCGGGGATCGCGATCGCGGTCAGCTTCAGCCAGTACTGGAAGGCTTGGACGAACGTGATGGACCGCATCCCCCCGGCAACGACGTTGGCGATGACGATGCCGCCGACCACTAGCGGGCCGATCCAAACAGGCACGCCAAGAAGGGTTTTCAGCGCCAGCCCAGCGCCCTGATACTGCGGCACCAGGTAGAACACGCAGATCACGACGACGACAAGCATCGCAACTTTGCGCAGCCGGGCCGAGCCCAGCCGGAACTCCGCGAAGTCGGGCACGGTGTAGGCGCCCGAGCGGCGCAGCGGCGCGGCGACGAACAGCAGCAGGCCCAGATAGCCTGCGGTAAAGCCGACCGGATACCACAGCGCGTCGGCGCCGTACTTGGCGATCAGTCCGGCGACGCCGAGAAATGAAGCGGCTGAAAGATATTCCCCGGAGATTGCGGCGGCGTTCCACTGTGGGCCGACGGAGCGCGAGGCGACGAGGAAATCGGATGTGTTGCGGGACAACCGAACCCCGTACGCACCGATCGCGACGGTCGCCACCGCCGCTGCGAGCAACGCGGCGGCCGTCAACGGTGACCCGCTCATGGTTCGCTGTCCACCACGCCGACGAAGTCGCGCTCGGCCTGTTCGGCCAGCCGCACGTAGACGCGCCCGATGCCGTAGAGAAGCGGATACACCAGCACCGCGAGCACCAGCCAGTTCAACCGCATGCCGAGCACGGTCACGGCGCCCAAGTCGGGAAAGACCGCGTTGAGCAACGGGATTGCGCCGACGGTGCATACCACCACCGCCGCCAACCGCAGCGCCAGTCCGAGCTGGGCGCGGACCAAACCGCGCACCAGAGCATCGCCAACCAGCGTCTGCTCCTGCACCTCGACCCGGGTGCGGACCATGCGGGCCCCGCGGCGGTGCGCGAGCACGACGCGTTCCCGTTGGGGCCGTTCACCGCTGGTCATCGGGCCTCAAATTACGCATCGGATCGCGGACCAGCCGGTCGCGAAGTTCGCGGGCCTGACGCCTGCTGACCGGAAGTTCGACCGCAGGCGAGGCCCCGTTCGCCCGCAGCCGCACCAGCACCGCGCCGTCGCTGGTACGCAGCCCGGTGACGAGCCGCAGCGCTACCAGATAGGAGCGGTGTACGCGCTGGAAACCTCTGTCGCGCCACCGGCTTTCGAGCGTGGTCAACGGAATCCGCACCAGATGCGAACCCGATGCGGAGTGCAGCCGCGCGTAGTCACCCTCGGCCTCCACCCAGCCGATGGTGTCCCGCGGCACCAGATGCGTGACGCCACCGAGCTCGGCGGGGATGACATCGTCGTGGCCGTCTTCGGAGGGGTCGGGGCGCGCCTCGACAACCCGTCGCACCGCCTCGTCGAGCCGGTCCTCGCGAATCGGCTTGAGCAGATAATCGATCGCGCCGACGTCGAAGGCGGCGATCGCCTTGTCGTCGTGAGCCGTCACGAATACGACCAACGGCCGGTGCGAGAAGTTGGCCAGCACGCCGGCTAGCTCGATGCCGGATAACCCCGGCATGTTGATGTCGAGGAAGATCGCGTCGATGGTGCGGCTGTTGAGTTCTCGCAGCGCCGAGGTGGCGTCACCGGCGCGATACACCTGGCCGATCTCGGGATGCCGGCCGAGCAGATAAGCCAGCTCGTCGAGCGCGGGCGCCTCGTCGTCGACGGCGAGCACAGTGAGCGCCCTGTTCACTCGACACCTCCGCTGGCCCGGACGCCCGACCGGAACTTGGGCACACGCATCACGACCTTGGTGCCCGCTCCGACCGCCGTCTCGACCACCAGACCGTAGTCGTTGCCGAACGCCGCGCGCAGCCGATGGTCGACATTCGTCAGGCCCACATGAGCGGCGGCGCCCGAGCCGTCAGCTAAGGCATCGCCGGGCCCGGTGCGAAGGATTTCGGGATCCATTCCGACGCCGTCATCTTCGACGGTGATCACGCAGTCGGCGCCCTCGTCGCGGGCGACGATCTCGACCGAGCCTTTGCTCTGTCCGGCGAAACCGTGCCGGACGGCGTTCTCCACCAACGGCTGCAGGGCCAGGAAGGGCACGACGACGTTGAGGACTTCCGGCGCGACTTGCAGCCTGACCTTGAGCGCGGTGCCGAAGCGGGCCCGCTCGAGGTTGAGGTAGCGGTCGATGTTGCGCAGCTCCTCGGCCAGCGTCGTGTACTGGCCGGCGGCGCGGAACGAGTATCGAGTGAAGTCGGCGAATTCGAGGATCAGCTCGCGGGCCCGGTCGGGATCGGTGCGCACGAACGAGGCGATGGTGTTCAGCGCGTTGTAGATGAAATGCGGGCTGATTTGGGCCCTCAAGGCGAGGACTTCGGCACGGTCGAGGCGGGCACGCGACGCATCGAGTTGGGCCAGTTCGATCTGGCTGGCGGCATAACGGGCGACCTCGCCGACCGCGCCGAGCATGCCGGGGCCGGGCGAGCGCGTCGTCACCACAACGAGCACACCGAGAAGCTCACCGCCCTCTTCCAGCAACGGCTGGGCGATGACTTGCGAAGCCTGGCCGTGCGTCAACACCCGGCGCTGGCCCGAGATCGATTCGAGCGCGGCCCGCTGGCACGCGTCGCGGTTTGACTCGTCGGGCGGATCCTGCGCGAGCAATCGGCCCTCCCCGTCGAACAGGGCCACGCCGTCGGTGCCGGTGAGGCCGCGCAGGAATGGCGCGGCGGTCTGGGCGGATTCGGTGTCCAGGCCGCGGCGAAGCGCTCGGGCGGCCAGCGAGGCGATGTTCAGCGCGGCGTGCACTGCACGTTCGGTTGGGGTCGCGACGACGCGACGAGTTCGCACCGCGATGACCGCCGCGGCCACCGCCGCCAGGATCAGCGCGGCGGCCAGTGCTATCGCGAGCTCGCCCGACATCTCACCTCACCAGGGACCTTAGACTGATCGAGTGGCGAAACTGCAGCTAGTTCAAGATCCGGCGGCCGATGCGCTGCTGGAATCCAATCCCTTCGCGCTGCTGGTCGGCATGCTGCTGGATCAGCAATACCCGATGGAGGCGGCGTTCGCAGGCCCCAAGAAGATCGCCGACCGCATCGGCGGGGTGGACCCCCGCGAAATCGCCGACTACGACCCGGAGGAATTCGCGGCGTTGTGTTCGAAAACGCCTGCGATACATCGCTTTCCGGGGTCGATGGCCAAGCGTATCCAGACCCTGGCGCAGATCGTCGTCGACCAGTACGACGGTGAGGCCGCGGCGCTGTGGACGGCCGGTGCCCCCGACGGGGCAGAGGTGCTGCGGCGGCTCAAGTCGCTACCGGGGTTCGGCGAGCAGAAGGCGAAGATTTTCCTGGCGCTGCTGGGCAAGCAGTACGGCGTGACGCCGAAGGGCTGGCGCGAAGCGGCGGGAAATTACGGCACGGCCGGGTCGTATCTGTCGGTGGCCGATGTGACGGACGCTGGGTCGCTGGAGAAGGTGCGGTCGTACAAGAAGCAGGCGAAGGCAGCAGCGAAGGCCGCCAAGGGCTAGCTTGTCTGGCGCTCGTGCTCCAGGTCGAGCTTGGCCAATGACGTGATGACGCTGGCTACGACGCGTCCGGTCGATGTGCCGGTGTCCAGGCCTTCCTTCAGCGCCTGCAGCCGGATTCCCCGGTCGGTGAGCTCGGCGATCGTTCGTGCCACTTCGGCGGCCGACCGACCGAGCCTGTCGATCGCGACGACGATCACCGTGTCGCCCGAACGGGCGTAGCTCAGCATCGCGTGCAAACCCGCACGCACCCGCTCGGCGGAGTCGGACAACTTGTCCGTGAAGACCCGCCGCGGGTCGACGCCCGCCGCGTTGAGCGCCGCGAGCTGTCCCTCAAGGTTCTGCCCGGCGGTGCTTGCTGTGGCGTAGCCCAGCGTGCAGGTCACGAACCCAAGGTCTCATGACAGCCGCCATTTGCGGAAGAGACGACGTCTTATCGAGTCTGGCTAACTGCAGAACTGTTATCGAATGGTTCGCCGTCGAACCGCTCGCGGGTCGCGAGTTCCGCGACGGGCTTGCGGGTGAGCTTTCTGAGTTGGCGGACCGGCTTGCCAAGCGGCAGCAGGGCGGCGACGGCGAAGTCCTCGGGGATGCCGAGCAGTTCTTTGAGCCGCGGTTCCTCGGCGACCGCTGCCGTGGTCAGCACGCCGCCGTAGCCCTCATTGCGGGCGGCCAGCAGGATGTTCCAGACGAACGGGTACACCGATGCGCCTGGGATGACGCCGATCCGGTCGAGGTCTTGATCGAATGCCGCAACGACGGCGAGGTTGACGCAGACGACCAACACGACGGGCGCGTCGCGCAGCGGCGACCCGGGCGGCACCTCGACGGCGGCGATCGTTTCCGCGTCGACTCCGCACGGCTGCAACGGATTCCATGGCCCCTCGCCATTGCGGAGCTGAGCGATGTAGCGGCGGGCACCGGGGATGGCCAGGTCGGCGAGTCGATCGCGCGTCTGCTGATCGCGGACGACGACCACGTGTGCGCCCTGCCGATTGCCGCCACTGGGTGCGAACCGCGCGTTGTCGAGGATGCGTTCGAGCACCTCGTCGGGCAGCGGATCGTCGGTGTATTCGCGGACCGCACCCGTGGTGCGCATGACTTCGGATAGCTCCACGACGGCCATCATGCTTGATATGCGATCGTGAACATATGAAGACGCATCTGAACTGCCCTTGCGGCGAAGCGATCACCGGCAAGGACGAGGACGACCTCGTCGAGAAGGCCCAGGCTCACCTGTCCGAGGCGCATCCCGGCCGCGAGTACGACCGCGACGCGATCCTCTTCATGGCGTACTGATCCGCCGCGCGAGCGCACGCTTGTTGCACACAAAACGCGAGAAGGTGCATTAACAACCGTGCGCTCGGCGCAATGAGCGCTACGGCACGACCGTTGAGCCGATTGTCGGCATGAACTGGCACTGCTTCTCGGTCGTGGTGACTTGGCCGAAGATCGTTGACATGATGCTGCCCGAGCCGGTGTCGACGATCGCCGTCAGCGTCGTCGGCCCGTTGGGATTGATGTCCGGCCGCGGCTTCAGCGCCGCGCTGCCCGACTTGCCGGTGGTCAGGTTGACCCATGTGACGTTCAACGGCAGCTTCTGCTCGGCCGCTGGCGCGGGCGTGCCGACCGCCGTGAACACGTACGCCGTCTGACCGGGCCCTGGCCCGGGTGCTGGGATCCTCGCCGGGCCTGCAACCGAAATCGCGGTCGCCAGCACGTTGCCGCCGTCCGCCAAGCACCCGTTGCTGATCGATGGGTACAGGAAGTCCTGCGTCGGCGGCGCGTCGGGACCAAACGCAGGCGCGGCCGCCGGTGCTGCAGCGGGATCAGGCGCCGATGCAGGGGCAGGGGCAGGGGCAGGGGCTGGGGCGGGTGCCGCTTCGGGAGCCGGCGCGACCACCGGGGCCACCTCCGGTACAGGCCCCACTGCGTGCGCCGGGTTGACGCCCGCGGGCAGATGCGCCTCTTCGCCAGGTACCGCGCCAGGCGCCGGAACATGCGCGACGAACTGATTCACCGCCGTCGCGACATTCTGCGAATCCGCAGGCATCGCCGAATTGCCGGCGAACACCGCGGCGGCGGCCATCAGCGTCGAGGCAGCGTTCGTCGGATCGGCAGCGGCCTGCTGAATGGCCGGGCCGATGCTTTGCACCGCAGTCAAACCCGGCGCTTGCAGCGCGTCGATCGGCAACGGTGGCGCCGGTTCCGCATTGGCTACCGGCGTCATCCCACCCAGCAGTAATGCCGTCGACGCCACTACGGCGCCGGCCAATGTCGTCCTGACCGATCTCATGAAGTCCCCGATTCCTGGTTGTGGTTGTCGCTGCGCGCCCGCCGTCACGGCAGGGCGGACAGCGGCATCATCATCGGCGCGAGAGGTGCGGTGGACGCCGCCGCGGGAGCGGCTGCGGCGGGTGCGGCCGCTGCGGCCGGCGCGGTCGCCGCTGCCGGCAGCAGACCGGCCAGCGGTGTACCGGCGGGCATCAACGACGCCAACGCACTCGGGACCGACAAACCCTGTGTCAGCAGATTCTGCGGCGCGGTCGCGGGTGCCGCTGCGGCAGCGGCCGGGACGGCGGCGGGAGCCGGAGGCTGCGGAAGACTGACCGATGCGGTTGCGGCCGGCGCGGGTGCGGTCGCGGCAGCCGGGGCCGCAGCGGGGGCCGCTGACTGCACACCGCTGAGCACCGACGTAAGGCCCTGCATGAGGGTCGTCGCGGCGGCCGGATTGGTGGCGAGCTGCTGGAGGAACGGCAGGCCCGGCACGCCGGGGGTCGGTGCCGGCGCCGCCGGCTCGGCTGCGGCCGTCGCGCTGAGCCCCAGCGCGATCGGAATCGCACCCGCGGCTGCGATCATGCTGGTGGCAAGCATTTTCCTGGTGAATTTCATGGTTCTTCCAATCCGTTGAAGGCACGCCTGCGCCCGAGAGTCGTCCGGTTACTGGTGTTACTCAAGTGACACGTGTGGCGGAGATCTAAACGTTACGGATGCGACGGCTTACCGTGATCCCTCGCTAGAGTCGGCGGGATAGACGCCTCGACTGCCGCCGCTCCAACCGCTCCGCGTATGCCCGCCCGTCTGGCTGCCGCGGCGCCGGTGCTCTTGGCGATCAGCATCGCCGCGCGACTTGCGATGACCTATCTAGTGCCGCACGGCGCCAACTTCGTCGACTTGCACGTCTATGTCGGCGGCGCGGAGATGCTCGAGCAACATGGCAAGCTCTACGACTACGTCTACGCCGATCAGACGCCTGACTTCCCGCTGCCGTTCACCTATCCGCCCTTCGCGGCCGTCGTGTTCTACCCGCTTCACTTCATCCCATTCGGGATCCTGACGTTCGCTTGGCAAGTCGCGATCATCGCCTCGCTCTACGGCGTGGTGCGAATCAGCCAACGACTGCTGTCGGGGGAGGGCGATCGGCGCATCGCAATGCTGTGGACCGCGCTCGGCATTTGGCTCGAACCGATGCGGAGCAATTTCGACTACGGGCAGATCAACGTGATGCTCGTGTTGGCCGTGTTGTACGCGGTTTACTGCACGCGGTGGTGGTTGTCCGGGCTGTTGGTCGGGCTTGCCGCAGGGGTGAAGCTGACGCCTGCGGTGTCGGGCTTGTACTTCGTCGGCGCGCGACGGTGGGCCACGGCGGTGTTCTCGGCGGTGGCGTTCTTCGGCACCATCGCCGTGTCGGCATTAGTCGTCGGCGACCAAACCCGTTACTACTTCACCGAATTGCTCGGTGACGCCCGTCGTGTGGGACCGATCGGAACGTCGTTCAACCAGTCGTGGCGCGGAGGTATCTCGCGGATTCTCGGGTACGACGCGGGCTACGGGCCGCTGGTGGTAGCGGCCATCGTGGTGACCGCCTTGCTGGCGATACTGGCCTGGCGAGCCATTGGCGGCGCCGATGATCGGCTGGGCGCGATCGTGGTCGTGCAACTCTTCGGTCTGCTGTCGTCACCGATCTCGTGGACCCATCACTGGGTGTGGCTGATCCCGCTGATGATCTGGCTGCTGCACGGCCCGCTGCGTGAGCGGCTGGGCGCGCGGGTGCTGGGCTGGGGCTGGCTGGCCCTGACCATAGTCGGGGTGCCGTGGCTGCTGAGCTTCGCGCAGCCGACGATCTGGGTGATTCCCCGGCCGTGGTATCTGGCCTGGGCAGGGTTGATCTACATCGTCGCGACGCTCGCGACGCTGGCGTGGATCGCCGCTAGCCGACGATCAGGTTTATCTCGTGCGCCATGTCCAGATCGTTCTGGGTGATCCCGCCCGCGGCGTGTGTGACCAACGCGAAAGTCACTGTCCGCCAACGAATATCGATGTCGGGGTGATGATCCTTCTCCTCGGCCCTCGCGGCTACGCGGCGCACCGCCTCGATGCCGTCCATGAACGAAGGAAACTTGATCGAGCGGCGAATCGCGCCCTGGGACCGCTGCCAGCCGTCGAGGTCGGGCAGTGCGGCGTCTACTTGGTCGTCCGTTAACACAGCCATACTTCCGACCGTACCGCTGTTGGCTCTTTAGCCGAATCCATCGCAGCCGACGACGGTTGTACCGCGCTCCAGCCCGACCGTTGCTGTCGGACCCACACCACTGCCGGCCGCCACGAGCGCGCAGGCTCCTCCAGTCAACGCCTCCGCGGTGCTGACAGAGGAATGTCGCCTATGGCAGAGCGTGATTGCGGTTGTAGCGACTAAGGCTCTGGCGAATCCTCGGAGGCGTACTCCCTCCTGATTGACGCAGCCGTTCGGGGAACATGAGTTGCTGTGCCGCTTTACGCTTTTCATGCCGCAGCCAATACCTTGGCGTCTTGGTGCACAGCTCGCCGATACGGTCCTGCTGCCGTAGGGAAGCGGCTCGAGTGCTGGGGGGATGGGGCAGTGGCTTTAAGTGTCGGGTTCGTCGAGCACCCCGTGATAACGCGCGGCTGGCCGACTGCTGCCGTACGCAGCGGCTATCTCAGGGCAGCACTTGCCGGAGTCGACACCTATTGGATGCCTGACCACTTGAACAGCCTCGTGCCACGATCCATTGCAGTTCCGAAGTACGTTGGCCTTGCCCGGGTTGTGCCCGACGTTGATGCGGTTTGTGAACCGTGGACGTTGTTGGGCCAGGTCGCCGGCTGGAACCGCATCGGACGGCTGCGCTTAGGGGTTGCGGTGACAGACGGCGGCCGTCGCAACCCTGCGGTCACGGCGCAGGCGGCGGCAACGTTGCACCTGATGAGTCGAGGAAAGGCGATCCTCGGCATCGGTGTTGGGGAACGCGAGGGTAACGAACCTTACGGTGTCGACTGGAGTAGACCGGTCGCACGATTCGAAGAGGCGCTGGCGACGATCCGAGTCCTGTGGGATTCCGGCGGCGAATTGGTGTCGCGCGATTCGGAGTACTTTCCTCTTCACAAAGCGCTCTTCGCGCTGCCGCCCTATCGCGGTGCGTACCCGCCGATCTGGGTCGCCGCACACGGGCCAAGGATGCTGCACATCGCTGGTCGTTTCGCTGATGGATGGTTCCCCGCGATCGTGCTGCGCCCCAGGGACTATGCGCAACGACTTGATGTGGTGCGTTCGGCGGCCTCGGATGCCGGGCGGGATCCTTCCGCGATCCTGCCGGCCATCTCGTTGACGGTCTTCACCGGGCGCACCCGCGACGCGGTCGATGAGGCGATGAGCTCAGTCGCGGCGATGTCTATGGCGTTGTGCCTCCCCGGTGCGGACTGGGCCCGCCATGGCGGGAAGCACCCACTGGGCGAGGATTTCTCGGGCGCACAAGACCTGATTCCGCAGACGCTCGATGAGCAGTCTGTGCTGTCCTACACAGCACAGGTTCCGCCTTCGCTTGTCAGAGAAGTCACGCTCAACGGGACACCTGAGGAGATCGTCGATCAGGTCGCGGTGTGGCGCGACCACGGGGTCCGGCATGTGGCCCTGACAAACCTCAGTGGGCTGCAGCCCAGCTTGCAGAAGGCGCTGGCATCGAACGGGTCTTTCACTGGTCTCATGCGCAGGCTGAAGAAGCTGTGAGATGTCCGATCAGATGACAACGGTCGCCGCTACAAATCCGCCGCATCTCGGTGGCGCGTTGCTACCGTGTGGCTTTCGCGCATGACAGAACCGGGTTCGCGAAGTGAGGCTTTCTATTTCGCGTGTTTTTCGACGGGCTCACCGTTTTGGTGCCTACTGGCGCGTAGTCCTGAACTCAGCGTCGCGTCGGGTCGTTCTCCGATCCGCGACCACGCGGTTGTCAGCGCGTCGGGGCAGGCTCCCGTCAAATTCTGTTAGGGGATGCGTGTTTGGATGCCGCTGGTGATGCGGTCAGCGGGACAGCCGGCGCGTAGGCACGCTTGCGTGACGGCGTCGGCAGATTCGGCGGCGAAGACGCTGTAGAGCACTTGATCGGTGGGCGCGTTCACCGCGACAAGCAGCCGTATCGGGTGCCCTTGGTGATGCAGGTGCGTGGCTGCCTCGCCGAGGGCCGCGACGACATCGTCGATGCCCCGACGAGCCAGCGCAGGCTGGTACCACTCCGTGAGGAAGCACTTCTGCGGCGGGTCAGGACTGGTCACTGTTTGGACGTTACTGCGGCGGCGCGTCGCGCGAAGCAGGGTTTTCCCTGGCATCGCCGTTGTTGAGCCGGGCATGAAGTTGCGCACGGGAACGAATGCCGAGTTTGCGGTAGACGCTGCTGAGGTTCGTCTCGACGGTCTTGGGTGACACGAACAAGTCGGCGGCGATCTCCTTATTGGACAACCCGGCCGCCGCGCGCCGCGCGACGCGTTCCTCGGCAGCGGTCAAGCCATTGCCGGCGCGTGTGACGCTGAGCCGGGCGAGTTCAGCGCGGGCCCGCTGGGCCCACAGTGGCGTCCCGAGGTTCTCGAAGGTGCTCAGCGCCTTCGACAGCGTCGCCGCCGCCGCCTGCTTCTGGCGGCGACGGCGTAGCAGCTGCCCAAGCAGCAAATGGGTGCGGGCCGTCTCGAACGGCATTGGCAACCGCTCATGGTGTGTCAAGGCCTGCTCCACCGCGCGCTGAGCGGCCTCGAGATCCCCTCGCGCGGCCAGGATCTGGCCGCGTCCCCGCGCCCCTACCGCCAGCATCCACGGCCGATCACGGGCGGCGCCGTTGCGTTCGAGGGCATCGACAAGCGGTTCGGCATCGTCGATGCGTCCCACCGCGGTCAGCGCCTCGACCGCGTCCGGTAGGTGAGCACCGCCCTCGATCTCGGTGCCGTGAATCGGATCGAACGCGTCGAGCCGCGGCTGCAGCACCGCCAGCGCCGCGGCATTGTTGCCCAGGGAAACCTCCAGGAATCCCAAAGTCACGGTGGGCTCTTTGGCCAACTGCGGTGCGCCGATTTCGTGGGCAGTGTCGATCGCTGCCTTCGCCGCTGCGCGCGCTTCCGCCTCCCGACCTGCATACGCCGCCGCGGCGGCTTGGGGTGTCCATGCCGTAGTCAGCGCCAGCCGCCCGCCCATCTGTTCAGCCCGCTCAACGGCTTGCCGTGCGGCCTCGGTCGCCTCGGCGTAACGGCCTGACCAGACCGCGATAGCGGCGAGGTGCACCGCAGCCCAGATGATGTCGACCTCAGTGCCGCCGTCGAACATGCGTTGCTGCAGTACCAGCATCTGGCTGCGGGCCCGCTCGAGGTCGCCGGTATAGGCAGAGATCATCGCCTCGACGGCGCTGGCCCGAAACCACGTAGTGGCACCGCCGCGAGGATTTTCGAGCGCCAGGGCTGTCTGCAGTGCTTCATGATCGACACCAAGGCCGTAGACGAACTTGCCTGCGACCCATATCGACAGCGCCTGGCTGCGCAGTTCTGGTACGCCGAGTTGATCGGCGATCTCGACGGCCATGGCGCCGCGCTCTATGGCCTCACCGAGCCGGTCAGTCATCACCAGGACCAATGCCAGGCGTAGCAGGCACAGCAACCGCAGGGGGGGATTGTCGCCAGCCCCGTCGGCGGCCTCGGACATCGCCTTGACAGCGCCGGCGGTGTCGTCGTCGTACCCCTTCACGGCGCCGAGCCACATCGACGCCATACAGCGCAACATTCCCGGCGAGAGGTCGGCGAGAGTCGACTCTAGGTGCTCGCGCGCCGGCACCAGTGAGCCTGCGCGGAAGTGCAGCTCCCCGGCGCGGATCCGGCGCTGCGCGGTGTCGCCACCGAGGTTGAGCGCCAACTCGATTAGCTCCGCTGCCACAGCCGGAGCACCCTGGGCGGAGGTGGCTTCGGCGGCCGCGTCCAAAGCCGCCAGCGTGGCCGCCTCGCCTGTCGTTGCCGCCAACGCCATATGCCGCGCCTTGACCTCCGGCTGGTCGACGACCGCGGCGAGCGCGCGGTGCATGGCCCGCCGCCGCGAAGGCGCGGCGTCGGCATACACACCGGTGGCGAACAGCGGGTGGGTGAAACGCACCTGGTTACCGTCGATGCCGACAACCCCGAGGCTTTCTGCCGATTCGAGCGACTCGACAACCCGTGCCAAAGTCATTTCCGTCGCGGAGGCCACCAGCTCTACTGTCGGCACGGCCGCGCACGCCGCTGCCAGCAACACGACGGCGACATCGTCATCCACCTCGCCGATTCTGCGGCGCACCAGCGCGGCCAGATTCTCGGGCAACCCGACTGTGGTGGCCGACACGTCAGTGCCCGTGCTGGCGGCCATTTCAAGCGCGAAAAACGGGTTCCCGCCGGAGATCTCATAGATCCGCACGATCGCCGGTCGGGGCGGTGTGTGCCCTAAACGCGCTGCGATCAAGACGTGCAGGCCACCCAAGGTCAGCGGACGCATCCGCAGCCGCGTGATCGTCTCAGGTCGGCAGAAATCAAGCCACAACTGCGCGTCAGCCGAAACCGACTCTCCCGTTCGAAAGCTCACCAGCAACCCGGTGCGGCCCGTCAACCGGCGGGCCGTGTAGCCGATCACCGCCCGGCTGGAGGCGTCGAGCCACTGACCGTCGTCGATCGCCAACAGCACCGGTGCCTGCGCGCTCATCCGCTCGATCACCGACAGGAACGCGTTGGCGACTATGCGCTCATCGGTGGCCGGTGCGTCGGCGACCACGACGCCCGACTGCGCCCGCTGCAGTGCGATGCGCTGCAGCTCCGGCAACGCGACCACCGTCGCGTCGTCCACTCCGCTCACCAAGTCGGCCACCGCCGAGTACGCATAGCTCACCTCCGCAGGCGAGCCGTGCGCCGACAGCACCCGAAACCCGCGATCGGCGGCGCGATCGGCGGCCTCGAGCACCAACGTGGTCTTGCCGATGCCAGCCTCACCCTCGACCACCAGACCCGCCGGGCCCCCCTCCGCGCGGGTGAGGAAATCCGCGACGGCGCGGTCCTCCACCTCTCGCTCGACTACGCCCCCTGCCACGCTCAGTCCCTTCCGGCCACGACGAAAATGTCGCCGCTGACGCTGATTGGCTTCGTCCACCCAGCGACTGGCACAACCCCGAAATCTCTACTGCACATCTCGCGATCCGATCCTTTGCCGGCTGAGCCGCAAAGGCCTTCCGCTGGCGGGACGCGCCCGCAACGGTCTGCAGCCCCGGTGCGCCAACACGTCCCGGCCACACCCAGCATCATCGCAGCCACTTATCAGCAAAGGAGAACAAACGCAGCACTGTGCCATCCAGACCGAGGCCCGACATATGTAGCGCGGGCTGAGCTACTCGGGCTGCGGTGCGATCTGGCGGTACATCGCGGTAGCTGAGAAGCCAACGCGGTAGATCTTGCATTGGTTTCAAACTCAACCAAATTTGCCTAGGTTCGTTAATTCAATGCAATGGGGGCGAAGCAAAAGTCCAGGGAAACCCCTGATTCCCCCGCGCGCAGCTGTGCATAGCGTCCTTCACAGGTTCTTTGCAGCAATCGTCCAGGGCAAGGGGGCTCGTCATGGCCAAACTCACTGTGAATCCGGTATCTGCTGGTCGACATCGTGTCGAGCGGGGCGGCTCGCGGCCGTGCACAGTCGCTAGCGGCAATACCACCTATGCCCGCTATATCGGCCGCGTCGGCGCGCTGGCGGTGGCGCTGGGAGTTGGACTGGCGGTGGCCACCGGCTCCGGAATGGGTATCGCGCGCGCCGATGAATCGCCGTCGGCTGATTCGCCGTCGGCTGATTCGCCGTCGGTGAAGTCGGAGCCAACGCCGGAGACTCAGTCGGGGGGTCAGCCGGGTGATCTCAACCCGTCTACCCCACCGTCCGCTGTGTCAACGCCCGAGAGTACCTCTGGCGAGCCGCCGTCGGCGCCGACGAACGAACCATCGGTCCCCGAAATGAACTACGACAGTTCCGGTGGCGCCCAGACGTCTGGCGATGACGCCGACGGCGAGACGAAGACTGTGTCAACACCGCGATCGACGACCGCTTCGGGCGCTACCCAAACGCCAGCTGCGCGCCCGAAATCCCCGAAGAAGAACGACAATTCGGCGCGAGCCAGCGAGCCATCGGTCACCGCCAAGGCGGATTCGTCCCAAACGGTGTCACCCGGCGATGCAACCACGACGGACACAACGGCGAAGCCGGTCACATCAGCGACGGTCGTTGGCGAGCCCGCGGAGGCCCGTGTGGCCCCCGCGCCAAACGGTGAGATCGCAATGATCGATGCGCAGCATACAGCCGCGGCCAGCACGATGCAGGTGTCTGCGCTCAGTGCGCCGCAGAGATCCACCGCGACGCCAGCCGTTGTCGAGGTCAATACCAGTCTGCTCGCAACGGCGTTGGCGCCCTTCGCAATTCCCGATCCAGATGCTCCGACCGACGCGCCTGCGCTGTTGACGATGCTGGCCTGGGCACGCCGCGAGAACCAACGCACCTCCGTTGCCGAAGTTCCTGACGTAGCGCCGCAAGAGACGACGCTGGTACTCGACACGGTCAGCGAGCCGCTTGCGCTGAAAACCGCCGCCCCGGCGGCGAAGACGCAGCCCGCCGGCAGCAAACCGCCGAGGAACACGGCGCCCGTCGCCACCGCCGACCGCTACACCACCACCAAAGGCACTCCGCTTACTGTCACTGTCCCGGGTGTGCTGGCTAACGACACAGATGCCGAGGCCAATGCCCTGACCGCGCAGTTGGCTGGCAAGCCCGCCAACGGGACTGTCACGCTTCGAACCGACGGCTCGTTCACCTACAGTCCGAACGCCAACTTCATCGGCACTGACACGTTTAGCTACAAAGCCAGCGACGGCACGACTACAAGCAAGCCCACCAAGGTGACCATCACCGTCACCGGTGCGGTCAACCGACCGCCAGTCGCGGGCAACGACAGCTACAGCACCAACGAAGACACTCCGCTAACCGTCGCCACTCCGGGAGTGCTGGCCAACGACAGCGATCCGGACGGCAATCCGATTACCGCACAAGTCGTTTCGAACCCATCCCACGGCACCCTCACACTGAACTCCAACGGCTCATTCACCTACAACCCGGCTGCGAATTACAACGGGCCAGACAGTTTCACCTACCGCACTAATGACGGTGCAACCAATAGCAACACCGCGACGGTGAGCCTCACCATCAACTCCGTCAACGACGCCCCAACCCTGACGCTGCCGCCAGCGGGCACTCTAACTCCGGACGCCAACGGTGGCGTCGAGTTCTCTGTGGGTGGAACCGATCCCGAAGGTTCCCCAATCACGTTCAGCGCCAACACCACTCAGGGTTCGATCACCCAGGTGACGCCGACTAGCTTCCGCTACACGCCCGGCGACTATGCGCACTTGCTGGCCGCCGACGGCTACTCAGGGCCGCACACCGCGACGATCACCGTCACGGCCACCGACAGCGCCGGCGGCACCACGACATCGGCGTTCACCGTGCCGGTGACACCCACCAACGCGGGGCCAACAGCGACTGGTCCGGCGAAGACCGGCACGGCGAACCCAGTCAACGGTGCTGTGCCCATCTCCTTCCCGGTGATCGACGCCGACCAGGACACGTTGAAGTTCACCGACGACACCGACTTAGGTGACTTGGCGATTGCCAACGGCCAGTTGGTATTCGTCCCTACCGAGGCCGCCCGTCATGCCGCGGTCGCCGACACAGCCACCGCAGCGGACCGGGAAGTCACGTTCACCCTCACCGCCAACGACGGCCACGGCGGGACGACCTCGACGTTGGTTACGGTCAACATCGCCACCTCCGGCGTCATCAGCTCGGTGACGGTCCCAGGCAATGCGGCTGGCGGGTTGCGATACACGCCCGACGGCACCCGCGCCATCCTGACCACCCAGACCGCGGTCTACGACGCCGAGACCCAGACCTATACCACCGCCACCCGCGTGGCGGTCATCGACACGGCCACCGGCAAGCAGGTCGGCACCACCACCACCATGGAGGGGCTTCCCACCAACAGCTACTACGAAGGTTATTTACCGGCGATGATCAGCGCGGACGGAACCCGCGCCTCCCAGGTCACGTCGACTACGACCTACGACAGCACGACCAGCACGTACACCTACACCACCCGGGTGGCCATCGTCGACACTGCCACCGGTACTCAGGTCGGGGACACGATCACCCTGGCCGGCTCGCACAATGGGACTCAATACAGTGCCGACGGCACCCGGCTGGTCCAAACCACCGCTGGTCCGACCTTCGACAGCGCCACTGGCACATACACCTCCACCGTCCGGGTGACGGTCATCGACACCGCCACCGGGACCCAGGTCGGCCCCGGCACCACCCTGGCCGGCCAGTACGGCTCGACGCAGTTGAGGGGCGACGGGACGGCCAAGCTCACTGCGCAGAGTTCGACCTACGACAGCTCCACCAGCACATCCACCTACACCACCCGAGTGGCCGTGATCGACCTCAGGACCGGAAACCAGGTCGGAGACGTCACCACCACCACCGTCTCGCAGTCCGGCTCGTCCGGTGGATCGTCGTTGTCCACCCCCGATGGCACCCGCATCGTTCGGACCACGAGTGAGCGGACGTACGACCAAGCGACCTACTCGTACATCGACACCACGCGTGTCGTCGTCATCGACACTGCCACCGGCGAGCAGGTCGGCACGACCGTCACGTTGGCCGGCCCGGGCTCATCCTCGCTCAGTGCTGACGGCACCCGCGCCGCGGTGACCACGAGTGAACAGAGGTACGACCAACCCACTTACTCCTACGTCTACACCACGCGGGTGGCCATCATCGACACCGCCAGTGGTGAGCAGATCGGCACTACGGTCACGCTGAACGGCTCCGGCGCAACTCAATTCATTGCCGACGGCACCCGCGCCGTCGTCACCACCAGCAGCGAGACGACGTACGACCCCTACACGTACACCCATACCTACACCACGCGTGTTGTGGTCCTCGACACCGCCAACGCCGAGCAGGTCGGTACGACCACCACACTGACAGGCTCGTCCACCTGGCTGAAGGTCAGTGCCGATGGCACGCGGGCCGTCGCCACCTCGCTGGAGGAGACGTACGACTGGATCGACGGCGTCAACACCTACACCTCTCGGGCGGCCATCATCGACACCGCGGCCGGCACCCAGATCGGCACCACCACGGCGCTGAGGGGCTACGGCTACTCCAACGATGTGCAGCTGAACGCCGACGGTACCCGTGCGCTGTTCATTACCGACATGTACGACAGCACGCCGGGCGTCTACTCCCACACCTCTCGGGTGGCCGTCATTGACGTCACCACCGGTGAACAGATCGGCACCGCAATCACGGTGTCCGGCAGTTCCGGGCAAGCGCAGTTCTTCGCCGACGGCACCCGCGCCATCCTCACCTCACAGGAAGAGATCTATGTCGACGGCCAGCGCACCTACACCTACACCACCAGGGTCACGGTGGTCGACGTCACGACGGGCAACCAGATCGGGTCCACCGTCACGATGGGCGGCTCTCCCGGCGGGACGCTTCTCAACGCCGACGAAACCCGCCTCATCCAGATCACAACCGACCGTGACGAGATCTTCAACGGTTACACCACTCGGATCACCATGATCGACACTGCCACCGGCGACCAGGTCGGCACAGTTACCGTGCGCGGCGAGATCGACCGCTACGACTACAACTACACCCGCAACCCGGCGCCATTCACCCCCGACGGCGCTCGCCTGGTCGTAACCACCAGCGACCAGTACAGCGGCGGCGCGGCGACCCGGGTGGTCTTCGTCGACGTCGCCACCGGTACCCAGGTCGGTACCGCCACCACCCTGGCCGGCAACGCCAACAGCAACATCCAGTTCAGCGCCGACGGCACCCGGGCCGTCCAGACCACGTACGCCTACACCTACGCCAACGGCAGCTCCACTGTTTTGTCCACCCAGGTGGCTGTCATCGACGTCGCCACCGGCACGCAGGTCGGCCCCACCACCGTCTTGAGCGGTTACTCCGGCGGGACGGTTTTGAGCGCGGACGGTACCCGCGCGTTCCAGACCGCCTATGTCTACGGCAACGGCACCGATTCGACCACCCGGTTAGCCGTCATCGATCTAGCGACCGGCAACCAGGTCGGCGTCTCAGCAGCGCTGCCGGGCTACCCGACGGGAACCGCGAGGCTCAGTGCCGACGGCACCCGCGTCACCCTGACCACGATCTCGTCGGCAGGCACGAAGGTAACCGTCATCGACATCGATCAGGCGGGCTCCAACGAACGCCCGACCGTCGCCGCCGAAACTGAGTCGAACGACCCCGACGCCAACGGCACCGTCACCGGGGCGGTGTACTTCATCGATCCCGACAGCGACACGCTGAGCTACGCCGGCACCGGCGCCACGCTCAAGGGCAGCGTCATCGTCAACGCCGACGGCAGCTTCGTCTACACACCCACCGAGGCCGCGCGACTCGCGGCCGCCAAGGTCTCCGCCTCCCCCGACGCGAAGCAGGACACCTTCACTATCACCGCCTACGACGCACACGGTGGGGCAACACCCACGGTGGTCACGGTGGCGGTGCTGCCGAAGAACACCGCGCCCGTGGCGACCTCGACGCCGGGCGACTTTTCAAACGGGGTGTTGACCGGCACGATCAACGGCACTGACGTCGACGGCGACCCGCTGACTTATTCGGTGGCGACGCAGGGCGGCAAGGGAACGGTCGCGGTGAACCCGACCACGGGCGCATTCACCTACACACCGAGCGCCGACGCCCGTAACGCCGCGTCGGCCACCCCGAACGACGTCGACACCGACACCTTCACCGTCACCGTCGACGACGGCCGCGGAGGCAGCGTCACCAACACCGTCACCGTCGACGTGCCGCAGACTGGGGTGGTCGCCGACGGGCCCGTCGACCTGCCGGGGTCCGGCGCGTTGCAGTACAGCCCCGATGGCAGCCGCGCCATCCGCGTCACCAGCGTCCAGGTCCGTGTCGGCGACTACTACGACTACGACTATGTGGACCGGACGTCGATCGCGGTCATCGATACGGCCACCGGCGCTCAGATCGGCGAGACCGTCACCATCGATGGCACGAGCTACAACAGCGCCCTGCGATACAGCGCCGATGGCGCGTACGCCAGCCAGATCGCCGTGGTGTCGAGGGGCGACTACTACAACACCGTATACAGCACCCGTGTGGCCATCATCGACACCGCGACCGGCGCCGTCACCGTCACCGAGCTGGCCGGCTCGCCGTCATCAACGATGACGTTCACTGCCGACGGCGGGTACGCCATTCAGACCGCGACCGCCTCGCGCTATCGCTACGTGAACGGCAGCTACACCTACACGTACGCATCCGAGGTCGCGATCATCGACACCGCCACCGGCGACGTTATTAAAGTTCAACTGCCCTCCGCAGTGTCGGGTTTCGAGACCGATGGCAGTGGAGCCCTCGATGCCACGGGAACCCGTGCGATTTTCCGAACCTATCGCGATGGCTCGAACGGCGCACTCTTCGTCGATACCGCGACCGGCGCCGTCACGGAGTTCTCGGTTCCGGGCTACCCGTACATGCAAATCTCCGATGACCACTCGCGCCTGGTCGTCCAGTCCTACCAGGCGGCGGGCACTCAATACACCGTCGTCGACACCGCCACTGGCTTGCAAGTGGGCTCAACCTTCGACTTCGCCGCCGCTCAGTCCGCCGGGTACTCCTCCAACGGAAGCCAGATCGTTGTCTTGCAACAAGATTCCTCAAGCGGGACGACCGTGACCCGGCTGACGGCGATCGACCTCACCGACGGGACCCAGATCGGCAGCACACTGACGATTGCAGGCGCGGCCTATCAAATCCAGTACACCGACGATGGCAGCCGGGCCCTCGTCTTGGGGAGTGGCAACGGCACCGTTACGGTCATCGACACGTCGTCGTTCACCACGCTCGGCACCATCTCCAACCTCGGCCAGTACGTCAGCGACGTCCAGTTCAGCGCCGACGGACATCACGCCGTCCTCCTGGGCCGCGCCGGAGACTATTACTCCGGCTACACCACGAAAGTGGCGATCGTGGACACCACCACCGGCGCGCAGCTCGGCGCCACCCTCGACGTGGCGGGCTCCGCCCAGGCGCAATTCAACTCCGATGGAACGCGGGTCATGCTCACCACCAGCGGCACGGACACCCGCGTCACAGTGCTCGACGCCGCGACCGGCGCCCTGGTGGGCAGCACCGTCACCGTCACTGGATCGGGTCAAGTGCTCCTCAACCCCGCCGGCACCCGCGCGACGATCACCATCAGTACGTACAGCTCAGGCACGGCTAGCTACACCTCCCGGGTTGCGATCGTCGACCTCACCACGGGTACCCAGCTCGGGAGCACGATCGAGCTGGGTGCCGCTTACACAGATTCGAGGTTCAGTCCCGACGGCAACGTGGTCGCATTGACCACACGTGAAGGCGACTATGTGACCGGCTACACCACTCACATGACCTTGGTGGACGTGGCGACCGGCACCCAGATGGGAACCACGATCACCCAGGCCGGCGTCGGAGACGTCAAATTCACCGCCGACGGCAACCGCGTCGCCGTCTATACCGATACGTCCGGCTACGGCGGCCAAGATAAAGCGATCACGATCACCGTGCTCGACACGAGTTCCGGAACGCAAGTGGGAAGTACCATCACCGTCACCGGTCAGAGTCGGGGGATCACCTCGACCCCCGACCGCACGCGCTTGCTCGTAACGAGCTTCAGTGACGAGACCGGAGTCACCAGCCTGGTGGTCGTAGACGTCACCACCGGGACACAGATCGGCGAAACGGTCACGCTGCCGGGGACTGCCTACTACTACAATGTCACGTTCAACGCCGATGGCACCCGCGCCGTGCTGAACACGTACGACAACAACAACGACAACATCCATCGGGTGGAGGTCGTGGACACGGTCACCGGCGCAACACAGACCTACGCCCTGCGCGGAGAGTGGCAAGGCTCCCGCTTCACGTCCGACGGCACGCGGCTCATCGTCGACACCCTCGACAACACCGCCCAAGGTGTGGCCATCAACCGGACATCGATCATCGAGCTCACCTAATCCCCACCCTGCATGTTCGGCGACTACATCGCCCCGGGGCGCTGATGGTTCAGCGGTGGTGCCGATCTACGGCTCGGATACAACGAAACTCGTTCGTATCGACACAGTCCACACGTACGTGCCGCCGCTCCAACCTTCACATGACGCGGTATCCCGTCTTTCAGTCCCGGCGGTATACGGTCCGTATCGATGCCAAGTCAGATCGTCGTTGCCGGTGCGCTGATCTCGGGTTCCCTGCTATTGGTGGCGCAACGGGCCCGGCCGCCGGAACTCGCCGGCCTCTGGGAGCTGCCCGGCGGGAAGGTCGCAGCGGGGGAGAGCGACGCTGCCGCGTTGGCCCGCGAACTACACGAGGAACTCGGCGTCGACGTGACCGTGGGGGCACGGATCGGCGCCGACGTCGCGCTCAACGAGATGACCACGTTGCGCGCGTACCGCGTCTCGCAGACCGGCGGTTCGTTGCACCCCAACGACCACCGCGCGCTGCGGTGGGTCGGCGCCGACGAACTCGACACTCTGCCGTGGGTGCCCGCCGACCGGGCCTGGGTCGCCGAGTTGACCCACCTGCTGCGGAGCGGCGCCACCGTGCGCCCGGCGGTGGAGGCCGACCGGAAGGCCATCGCGGCGGTCATCGTCGAGGCCTATCGAGACGAGTTCTGCACCCTCACGCGCAACATGGAAAACATCAGGGCCGCACTCACGCCCGCGGTCGAGGTCGATCGCTTCTTCGTCGCGGACCGCGCTGGCGACATCATCGGCGCCATCGCCTGTACCGACCACACTGGCCGTGCCATGCGGGTTGACGCGGCCGACTGGCGACGCCGTCTCGGTGTCGTACGAGGCACGGTGGCCGCGCGAATCCTGGCTTCGCAGTGGATGTCTGCGCTCGACTACCCGGCGGCGACGGGCTACATCGAGTTCGTCGCCGTGGCCGAGCGGGCCCGGCGTCAAGGCGTAGCCACGATGCTCGTCGAGGGCGCCATTGCGCAAACGCCGTACACCGACTTTGAGCTGGAGGTCACTGATGTCAACAGCCCCGCCCGCGACTGCTACTGCAAGATCGGGTTCGTCGACGGCAGACGGAAGAAAGAGAAGTTCGTTCGATTCAAGGGATTCCGCGAGCGGATCTACATGCGGTACTCGCATTGACCGTT
>DASRJA010000424.1:0-3843 GCA_035649695.1 Mycobacterium sp.
GACGCTCGGCTACCGCTTCCGCCCGTGGACGGACGAGAAGGCGATCGCCGACGGCCCGGCGATCCTCCAGTACGTCCACGACACGGCCGACGAGTATTGCGTCAAACCGCACATCCGCTACGGCCACAAGGTGGTCAGCGCCGAGTTCTCCACCGCCGACGCGCGGTGGACCGTGCGCGCCGAGCACGCCGGCGAGGAGGTCGAGCTGACCTGCTCCGTCCTGCTGGCCTGCAGCGGCTACTACAACTACGACGAGGGCTACACACCCGAGTTCGCCGGTTCGGACGACTTCGAGGGCACGATCATTCACCCGCAGCACTGGCCGGAGGAGCTGGACTACGCGGACAAGAAGATCGTGGTCATCGGCAGCGGTGCCACCGCGGTGACTCTGATTCCGGCCCTTGCCAATTCGGGCGCCGGGCACGTCACGATGCTGCAGCGCTCGCCGACCTACATCGGTGCGCTGCCCGATGTGGACCCGTTCACCGTGCGGACGAACAAGGCGCTGCCGGACAAGCCCGCCTACGTGCTGAACCGGTGGAAGAGCATCCTGTTCCAGTCGGCGCAGTACAACATCAGCCGGCGCTTCCCGAACTTCATGCGCAAGACGCTTATGACCATGGCGCAGCGGCGGCTGCCCGAGGGCTACAACGTCGAGAAGCACTTCGGTCCCAGCTACAACCCGTGGGATCAGCGACTCTGCCTGGCGCCCAACGGCGATCTGTTCAAGACGATCCGCGCGGGCAAGGCCGACGTCGTCACCGACACGATCGAGCGCTTCACCAAGACTGGTATCAAGCTGGCCTCGGGCGAGGAGCTTCAGGCCGACATCATCGTCACCGCCACCGGTTTGAACCTGCAGTTGTTCGGCGGTGCCGAGGTGATGCGCAACGGCATACCGATCGAGCTCAACGACACCATGGCCTACAAGGGCATGATGTTGACGCACATGCCCAACATGGCTTTCACCATCGGCTACACCAATGCGTCGTGGACACTGAAGGCCGATCTGGTCTCGGAGTTCGTCTGCCGGGTGCTGAACTACATGGACGCCAATGGCTTTGACACCGTCGAGCCGCAGCATCCCGGCAACTCGGTCGACGAGCGCCCGCTGATGGACTTCACTCCCGGCTACGTGCTGCGTGCGCTGGACTACCTGCCCAAATCGGGACACGTCGCGCCGTGGCGGCTCAAGCAGAACTATCTGCTGGACCTACGCCTGATCCGGCGCGGCAAGGTCGACGACGAGGCGCTGGCGTTCACCAAACACCGGGCAGTAGAGGCGGTTTCGGCCTAGTTGGGCTAGTCTGCGGCGACGACGACAATGCCGTCGTCGTCGCTGTAGGCGATCTCGCCTGGCGCAAACACGACTCCGCCGAACTCGACAGCGACATCGCGCTGCCCGTCGCCGGTCTTGTTGCTCTTGCGCGGATTGGTGCCGAGCGCCTTGATGCCGATCGGGAGTGTGCTCAGTGCCGCCGCGTCGCGGACCGCGCCGTTGATGATCAGCCCGGCCCAGTCGTTGTCCACGCCGAGGCCGGCGATGAGGTCGCCGACCAGTGCCGTGTGCAGTGAGCCGTCGCCGTCGATCACAAGCACTCCGCCGTTGCCGGGCTCGGACAGCACCGACTTCAGCAGTGCGTTGTCCTGAAAGCACCGCACCGTGGAGAGCGGGCCTGCGAACTCGGACTTGCCGCCGTACTGGGTGAATTGCAGATCGCAACTACGAACGTCGGGGCCGATCTCGTCGACAAGGTCAGCGGTGGGGCGGGGCTCGATGGTCACCGATTGATGCTAGCCACCACGATGTCGTGCACGAACTGGGCCAGCCCGGGCTCAACGTCGTCGTAGAAGCGCGTGAACCGCTCGTCGGCCAGATACATCTCCACCAGCCCGCTGTGCATGTCGTCGCCGCATTCGTAGAACCGCTCGATCGACGCGCGGTGTCGCGCCGCCAGCTCGTTCGCCTCGGCCGATCCGGGCTGTACCCCACCGCGCTTGGCCTGCGCGAGCGCCTCGAGCAGTGCGTCGCCCTCGGCCTTTATCGCGATCCAGTCCTCCTTGCTGAACTGCGAAACCCGTTGCTGGGACTGCTTCCACGCGTCCGTCTCGCCCCAACGTTCCTCGGCCTCGTCGGCGTACTCCTCGCTGAACGCGGTCGTGCCGAAGATCTCGATCTGTTCCTCCGCGGTCAGTTGAATGCCGCTGCGATGTGCGTTCATCAATTCCTCCACTGCCTTGATCGTGTGCTGCAGCCGGTCGGCCTGCTCCAGCAGTAGCGCGTGCTGCCGCTGCAGGTGCTCGAGTTCGTCCGCACCCGGGTCATCGAGCAGCGTGCGGATTTCGTCGAGCGGCATCCCGACGGAGCGGTACACCAACACCAGGTGCAACCGCTCGATGTCGGCGTCGGTGTAGCCGCGGTAGCCCGCCGGGGTACGGACGCTCGGCACCACGAGACCGATGTGGTCGTAGTGGTGCAGGGTGCGCACGGAGACACCCGTGAGGGCGGCTACCGCGCCGACGGTGTTGGCGTCCATGCCGCCACTATCGACCCTGACGCCGCGTGAGGGTCAAGCCGATTAGTCGTCGGAATGTCGCCTAGCCAGCAGCACCACCAGAATCGCCAGCACACCGGCCGCGATGGCGGCGGCCAGCGGCAGCCGTGACGGCTCGGGCCCGATCAACGGCACCGGTGCTGGGCCGGTCACCGGATTTGATGCGCTCGCAACGGTGGACTTCGCTTGTGCCGCAGCCTCTTTCGCGGCCGACGTCAGATCGCCGTTGGTCTCGGCCAGCTTCGGAGCAGCAGGTACCTTCTTCGGTGGCGCCTTCTTCGCAGCGGTTTTCTTGGCGGCCTTCTTCGCCGGTGCTTTCTTGGCGGCCTTGGCGGGAGCCTTCTTGGCCGCCTTGGCAGGAGCCTTCTTCGCGGCCTTGGCCGGCGCCTCCTTCGCAGGAGGCGGTTCCGGGGCGGGCGGGACCGGTTCTGGGCTCGGCGCCGACGGTGCCTCTTCAGCTGCCGGTGCTGCGGCGTCAGGCTTTTCGTCGGGTCGATCCTGCTGGTCTGCCATCTGGCTGCTCCTTTGCGCCTGTTTTCGTCTACCCGGCAGTGGCTCCCATCATGCCAGGGTCGGATGCGGCATTAACCGGTCACCGCCAGCGCGGCCGCCAGTGTTAGCGCGACTGCCATGATCGCCAGTTCGAATAACGCCCGCGACCGCGACACCACGGCCGTGGTGCGATGCGAACGCGCGGCGGGCAGCCACATCGTCCGATTGCGGTACGCCAAGGCGACGAGCAGCACGGTCACCGCGACCTTCGCGGACAACAGCCGACCGTACCCCGTCGAATACAGCTGACTCGGCCCGCCGAGGGTCACGGCCGCCCCTAGCAACCCGCCTACCAGCAGCGCCGTCACGCATCCCAGCGACAGTTGCGAGAACCTCGGCAGCACCCTCGCCCACTGGCCGCGGTGCTCGACCGTGAGCACCACCGAAGCCAGCGCGCCGCACCATAGCGCCGCCGCGAGAGTGTGCACGGCCACAGCCACCCCTCCCAGCGCGCTCTCGGAGAAATGGCCGGTGAGAGGCCGCGCGGCCATTCCGGCAGCGGTGAGACCCGTTACTGCGATATTCGTCGACGCCGAACGCGGTGCCGCCACCACCGCCAGGCACACCAGGCCCGCTGCCACCGCGCTGAACAGCCCCGACCGACCGGGCGTCGTGTGCAGGGCGAAATCGACCGCGGTGTGCACGCCGAGGCGCGTGACGGGCACCGCCGCGGCCTGCGCGGCCGCCACACCGAGCCGAAGTAGCTCGGCGACGAGCCAGATGGCGCTGGCGATCG
>DASRJA010000425.1:0-10190 GCA_035649695.1 Mycobacterium sp.
AGCGGCGGCGCGTCCTTGGGTGCATTCTTCGGCCGCCACGTCGACCACAGGCCCGCCATGAACAGCATCTCGCCGTCGCCGCCGTACATGTAGAACGGGGTCTTCGGCGCCTTCTTGCCCGACGCCAGTTCACCGTTGGGCCGCCACTCGTACCAACCGTCCATCGGTACCAGGCACCGCTTGCTCTTCGCGGAGTTGCGGAACGCAGGTGAGCTGGTCACCTTCTCGCTGCGCGCGTTGATCAACAACGGCCCCTTGGTGTCGGGTCCGCCTTCGTCGGCGGTTTTCGCCCACGGCGGCACCAGGCCCCACCGCATCAACCGCACGCGGCGCGTCGACTCGTCATCCGGTTCGGTGTGTCGTTTCACGACCGTACTGATCGTGGTGGTCGGCGCGACGTTGTAGTTGGGCCCGGTCGTGTCTTTCTGCGCCGACGTTGCCTCGTCGATGGCCTGGATCTTCTCCGCCAGCAGGGCCGGATCGGTGGTCACTGCGAATCGCCCACACATATATCCCATGGTGGCACGCACAACCGACAGTGCAGGATAGAGCCGTGAGCAATTGGCAGGCACCGTCGACGCCGACCCCTGTGCATGCCACCGTCACGATCCCCGGCTCCAAGTCACTGACCAACCGGGCGCTCGTGCTGGCCGCGCTGGCAACGTCGAACGGGACCTCGACCATCAGCGGTGCGCTGCGCAGCCGCGACACCGACCTGATGATCGGGGCGCTGCAGACCCTCGGCGTCGCCGTCGAGGGCGCAGGCTCCGAGCTGACGATCGGCGGTCGCATCGCCCCGCAGCCGGATGCCCGTGTCGACTGCGGCCTGGCCGGCACGGTCCTGCGCTTCGTCCCACCGGTGGCAGCGCTGAGCACCGAGAGGGTGCTCTTCGACGGCGACGAGCAGGCCCGCGCCCGGCCGATCGCGCCGCTGCTCGATGCGCTTCGCAGCCTCGGGGTGGACATCGACGGTGACGGTCTGCCGTTCGCCGTGCGCGGCACCGGGTCAGTGGCCGGCGGCACGGTGGAGATCGACGCGTCGGCGTCGTCGCAGTTCGTCTCGGGTCTGTTGCTGTCCGGTGCGGCGTTCGCCGATGGGTTGACGATCGTGCACACCGGCGAGTCGGTGCCGTCGGCGCCGCACATCGCGATGACGGTGTCGATGCTGCGCGACGCCGGCGTCGAGCTCGACGACACGCAGGCCAACCGGTGGCGTGTGGCGCCCGGCCCAATTGCGGCGCGACACTGGGTTGTTGAGCCCGACCTGTCCAATGCCGTGCCGTTCCTGGCCGCGGCCGTGGTCAGCGGTGGCATCGTCCGGGTGACCGGCTGGCCGGAGGGCAGCATCCAGCCCGCCGACGATGTGTTCGCGATCCTCGAGAAGCTGGGTTCAGTTGTGCGCCACGGTAGTTCGTATCTGGAGGTGCAGGGCGCACAGCGCTACGGCGGCTTCGACGTCGACCTGCACGATGTCGGGGAGCTGACGCCCGCGGTGGCCGCTCTGGCGGCGTTGGCGTCAGACGGATCGGTGTCGCAGCTCAGCGGGATCGCGCATCTGCGCGGTCACGAGACCGATCGGCTCGCGGCGTTGTCGGCCGAGATCAACCGGCTCGGTGGGCAATGCGAGGAGACACCCGACGGACTGGTCGTCACCGCGGGGCCGTTGCACGGCGGCGTGTGGCGGTCGTACGCCGACCATCGGATGGCGACGGCGGGTGCGATCGTCGGGCTGCGGGTGCCCGGTGTCGAGGTGGAAGACATCGGCACGACGGCGAAGACGCTGCCGGACTTCCCGCAGCTGTGGGCCGACATGCTCCAAGGGCAGGCCGATTGAGCCCTCGCGAGTACGACGAGTCCGATGTCCGGGTCCGGCCCGGCCGGGGCTCGCGGCCGCGAACCAAGACTCGCCCCGACCACGCCGACGCGCAGGAAGCCATGGTGGTCACCGTGGATCGCGGCCGGTGGGGATGCGCGTTGGGTCGTGACCCGGATCATCTCGTGACGGCCATGCGGGCCAGGGAGTTGGGCCGCACCTCGATCGTGGTCGGCGACGACGTCGGCATCGTCGGAGATCTGTCCGGCAAGACGGACACCCTGGCCCGCATCGTGCGCCGTGGCGAGCGGCGAACGGTGTTGCGGCGCACGGCCGATGACACCGATCCCACCGAACGCGTGGTCGTCGCCAACGCCGACCAACTCCTCATCGTGGTCGCTCTGGCTGACCCGCCACCGCGCACCGGCTTGGTCGAGCGCACTCTGATTGCCGCCTACGCAGGCGGGCTCGAGCCGATCCTGTGTCTGACCAAGACCGATCTCGCCCCTCCGGAGCCGTTCGCCGAACAATTCGCCGATCTCGACCTCACGATCACCACCGCGGGCCGCGACGATCCACTCGACGTCGTCGCCCCGCTGCTGGCCGACAAGGTGACGGTGCTCCTCGGCCATTCCGGTGTCGGCAAATCCACGCTGGTGAATCGCCTTGTACCAGAGGCAGATCGGGCCACAGGCGATGTGTCGGGAGTTGGCAAAGGCCGACATACGTCGTCCCAGTCGGTGGCGCTGCCGCTGAGCTTCGGCGGCTGGGTGATCGACACGCCGGGTATCCGGTCGTTCGGGCTGGCGCACATCGAACCCGACGACGTGATGCTGGCGTTCTCGGATTTGGCCGAGGCGATCAAGGACTGCCCGCGCGGGTGCGGGCACATGGGTCCACCCGCCGACCCGGAGTGCGCGCTGGACACGTTGGCGGGGGCCGCAGCGAGCCGGGTCGGCGCGACGCGCCGCCTGTTGGCCGCACTGCGGGAGAGCTAGCCCACCTTTTCCGCGAGCGTGCGTGTCTGTACGCCGACACGCCGCAATTTCCGAGCATTTTGTGCACGTCCCCAGCTTGCGCGTGGGCCCACGCGCCCGGTGTGGACCCGTAGAGTGCGACGGGTGACCGCACCGGACTTTCTGCAAAGTACCCGCGATGGTTACGATCTCACGGCCGCGATGTACGCCGAACGCTTTCACGGTCACCTCGACGACAAGCCCCTCGATCGCGCGATGCTGGCCGGATTCGCCGGATTAGTGGAACGCAACGGTGTCATCGCCGACGTCGGCTGCGGCACAGGCGCTACATCGCGAATCCTCGCAGACTTCGGGTTGGACGTTCTCGGTATCGACTTGTCCCCCAACATGATTGCCGAAGCACACCGACTCAACCCGGACCTGCGCTTCCAAGTCGGATCAATGACCAGCATCAACGCGGACGACAACCACTTTCATGGGATCTGCGCGTGGTACTCGGTGATCCACATTCCCGACGAGCTACTGCCTCAGGTCTTTTCGGAATTCCGTCGCGTGCTGCGTCCCGACGGCTGGGCGTTAGTGGCATTCCAAGTCGGTGAACAACCCCGCACTTTCAAGGAGTTGTTCGGCGAGCAGGTGGCCTTGACGTTCTTTCGCCGCCAGCCGGACGTTGTGGCGCAGTTGTTGGAGGAGGCGGGCCTAGAGCCGTACGCAGGGTTGGTGCGTGAACCTAACGACGACGGCTTCGAATCCACACCGCATGCCTATTTGATCGCTCGCAACTGCGCGCTCGATTAGCCGCGAGCGTGCGGAAAATGCACGCGAAATACGGCGTGTCGGCGCACAGACACGCACGCTCGCGGATTAGGCGTCAGGCGGCCAGGTCGTCGCGCTTGGGCGTCCGCTTCTCAGCCCGCTTCTCGCGACGGCGTGCCCGCACTGCGGCGATGGCCGACTTGAGCCCACGGCGCTGACTCGGCTCCAACTCGGTGAACATCCGCTCGCTGCGGGTCTCCGGGGCATCGTCGGCGGTGTCGCGCAGATACTGGTCCGGTAGCGACAGCTTGGCGATCGTCCGCCACGTCTTGCCGTACTGGAGCAGGAACGACCCCGTGGTGTACGGCAGGTCGTACTTGTCGCACACCTCGCGCACCCGAATCGATATCTCGTGGAGCCGGTTACTCGGCAGATCCGGATACAGGTGGTGCTCGATCTGGTGGCACAGGTTGCCGCTCATGAAACGCAGCGCAGGCCCGCCCTCGAAGTTGGCGCTGCCCAGCATCTGGCGCAGGTACCACTCCCCCTTGGTCTCACCGACCATGTCGGTTTTGGTGAATTTCTCTGCGCCATCAGGGAAGTGGCCGCAGAAGATCACCGCGTTGGACCACACGTTGCGAATAACGTTCGCTACCGCGTTGGCCTTCAACGTCGACTTGAACGTCGCGCCAGGCGACAGAGAGGTCATTGCGGGGTAGGCGACGTAGTCCTTCACGACCTGGCGGCCGGCCTTCGCCGAGAACTCGCGCAGCCGCACCATGGTGGCGTCGCGGTCATCGCGGCCCTTGAACATCCTGCCGAGTTCCAGATGCTGCAGCCCCACGCCCCACTCGAATCCGAGCGCGAGCATGGTGTTGTACAGCAGGTTGCCGAGGTTGAACGGCTTCCACTTCTCGTCGCGGGTGACCCGCAGCAGGCCATAGCCCACGTCGTCGTCCATGCCGAGGATGTTGGTGTACTTGTGGTGCATGAAGTTATGGGTGAACCGCCAGTGCTTGGACGCCCCACTCATGTCCCACTCCCACGTCGAGGAGTGAATCTCGGGATCGTTCATCCAATCCCACTGCCCATGCATGACGTTGTGGCCGATCTCCATGTTCTCGATGATCTTGGCCACGCCCAGAGTCACGGTGCCTGCCCACCACGCCGAGCGCCGCGAGCTCGCGGCCAGCATCAGCCGGCCGGTCACCTCGAGGGCACGCTGGGCGGCGATGGTGCGGCGGATGTAGCGCGAGTCGCGCTCACCACGGGAGTCTTCAATGTCCAGGCGGATCGCGTCGAGTTCGACGGCCAGGTTTTCGATGTCGGCTTCGGTCAGATGCGCGAATGCCGGTACGTCGGTAATTGCCATTGTTCTGCCTCCCTTCTCTTACCTACGCTACCGTAACCTACGAATCCGTAGGTTACCAGTCAGTAAAGCTTAAACGTCCAGTACACAATCGCCGGATGCGGCGGAGATGCAGGTCTGCACCCGGCTTCCGGGCTCGTGTTCCGCGCCGGTGCGAAGGTCGCGGACGTGTCCGTCGAGCAGCCCGACGACGCACGACTGGCAGATGCCCATCCGGCAGCCGAATGGCATCTGGATGCCGACTTCCTCGCCGGCGTCCATCAACGGCGTTGCCCCGTCCACGCTGACCGTCTTCTGACTGCGCGCGAACTGAACCGTGCCGCCCTGACCATGTGCAGCGGCCTTCGACACCGCGAAGCGCTCCAGATGGAGCTGCCCGGCGATACCCGCGGCCGCCCACACCCGCTCGGCGTCGTTGAGCATGCCCTCCGGCCCGCAGGCCCAGGTCTGGCGCTCACGCCAGTCGGGCACCTCATCGCTCAGCTGGGACAGGTCGAGGCGGCCCTCGGTACGGGTGGACCGCAGCCGCAGCCGATATCCCTCGTGACCGGTCTGCATCTTCGCCATTTCAGCGGCGAACATCACATCGGATTCCGTTGGCGCCGAATGCAAGTGGACCACGTCCGTGATCTGGTCGCGGCGGGCCAGCGTGCGCAGCATCGACATCACCGGTGTGATGCCGGAGCCCGCCGTGATGAACAACACCGAAGCCGGCGCTGGATCGGGCATCACGAAGTTGCCCTGCGGCGCGGCCAGCCGCACGATCGTGCCGGGGGCTACCCCGCCGACCAGGTGGGTCGACAGGAATCCCTCGGGCATCGCCTTGACCGTGATGGTGATGGTGCGGCTTCCCGTCACCGGGCTCGACGTCAGCGAATACGACCGCCACCGCCAGCGTCCGTCGACCAACAGGCCGATCCCGATGTACTGGCCGGGCTGATAGTCGAAGGAAAAGCCCCATCCCGGCTTGATGACCAAGGTCGCGGAGTCGACGGTTTCGCGGCGCACTTCCAGCACCCGACCGCGTAGTTCTCGCGCCGACCACAACGGGTTCGCGAGCTTGAGGTAGTCGTCGGGTAACAACGGCGTGGTGATCCGCTCGGCGATCGCTCGTGCCGTATCCCAGCCGCGATGTTTACCTGCACCGGCGACGGTCGGCCGCACGGTGTCCTTGAGGACGGCCGCGGGCCTGCTGCTGCTGTATTTCTTGCCCAAGGAAAGCTCCTGCCCAACTTTCAGGATTGCGCTTCCCGTAGCTCGGGAGACATAACCTACGGTACCGTAGGTTCGGCGCTTGAGCCAATGGAGAACCATCACAGCAGCTCGAGCAGGAACGGCAGCTCTTGCGGCGCGTACCAGGCAAGGTCGTAGTCCTGCGCATCGCCGACGACGAACTCGGCGTCCTCATCCCCCAGGTCAGCCGCGTCGATGGCCTCGATCGCCGGCAGCACCGCCGGCTCGGCATCGGCGTTGTCAACATACGCGGCAATCACGTCGTCGTATCCGATCGGCTCCGACAGTCGCACCACCGCGTCGTCAAGATCCGGACGCGCCGTGGCACCCTCCACTTTGGCGACCACCACGGCTCGCCGCGGCGGCAGATCGGATGTCCCCTCGCCGGCCAACAGCCGCAGCGAGGCCAGCGCCGCTTCGCGCAACGCCACGTCGGCGAGTTCGTCGTCGTCGCCCTCGGCGTAGGCCTCGCGCAGCGTCGGGGTGACCGCGAACGCGGTGCCGTTGCGCGCGTGCAGCAGTCGATCGGCGACCAGCTGCTGCAGCATCGCAAGGGTCGCGGGGACATAGACACGCACCAGGCGAGGTTAGCGGTTACTGCGCGGCTTCCAGCAGTTCGTCGAGCGATTCCCGCAGCAGAGACGGAAATACATCGACGTCGCTCATCGCATCGCGGTCGGCGTTGATGCCGAAGTAGAGCATGCCGTTGTAGGACGTCACCCCGAGCGCCAGCACCTGGTTGTTCAGCAGCGGTGGCACCGCATAGGTTTCCAGCAGCTTGGTGCCCGCGACGTACATCTGCTTCTGCGCGCCCGGCACATTGGTGATCAGCAGATTGAACTGCCGCGCCGAGAAACTGGTCGCAACGCGAATTCCCATGGCGTGCAACGTCGGTGGCGCAAAGCCCGATAGCGTGACGATGGTCCTGGCATCAACCAAACTGCCCGCCGTCGACACCGACTCGGTGGCATGTGCGATCTGCGACAGCCGCACCACCGCGTTGCCCTCACCGACGGGCAGGTCGACGAGAAATGGCGACACCTCGCTGATCGCCTGTCCGGGTCCGGTCGTGTCGAGATCGGCGTCGGGATACACCGACATAGGTGCCATCGCGCGAACGGCCGTCGTCGAGGTGACCGGCTCCCCGCGCGACATCAGCCAGTTCCGCAGCGCGCCGGCCACCACTGCGAGCACGACGTCGTTGACATCGCATTCGTAGCGCGCCCGCACCACGCGATAGTCGTCCAACTGATGGCTGGCGACGGCAAGGCGGCGGTTGCGCGAGACCGTGGTGTTCAGCGGGCTGTTCGGCGCCGTGCCCCGGGCGAAGGTGCGTGCCACGTCGACGACGCGGCGCCCGACCTCGACCAGCTGACCGGCGTTGGTCGCCACCTCGGTCAGCGCCGAGCGGACCGCCCCGAACTGCTCGGCCGGACGGGTGATCCACTCACCGACCGCTCCGAGGACCAGCGCACGGTCGCTCGGTTCGCGCGCCGGGATCCAGATGTCCTCACCGAACTCCGGCGGCTTTTGGGTGCGATCGGCGATGACGTGGCCGATCTCCAGCGCGGTCATGCCGTTCACCAACGCCTGGTGCGATTTGGTGTAGATCGCAATGCGGTTTCGGGCCAGACCCTCGATCAGATACATCTCCCACAGCGGCCGGGACTTGTCCAGCGGCCGCGAGCCGAGCCGGGCGATGAGCTCGTGCAGCTGCGCGTCGCTGCCCGGGGACGGCAGCGCCGATCGCCTGATGTGGTAGGTGATGTCGAAGTCGCGGTCGTCGATCCACACGGGGCGGGCCAGGCCCAGCGTCACCTCACGCACCTTCTGGCGGTAGCGCGGGATCTGCGGGAGCCGCTGTTCGACGGTGGCCAGCAGCGTCTCATAGCTCAGCCCGTTGCGTGGCTTGCGCAGGATCGACAGCGTCCCGACATACATCGGGGTGGAGCTGTCTTCCAGGTGATAGAAGGAGGCATCCGACGCCGACAACCTCGTCACCATTGCGGCGTTCGCCCTCCCCTTCATGTTTGTCGCTAGCACTGAACCCCCCGAGAGGTTATCGGCCGGTTCTGTGTGGGCGCATCACGGGTGCATTCGGTGTCGTCGAACCGTGCGATCATGAATGTGTCTGCGACTCTCCAGCAGATGCCGTCTCTGTCGCACCGAACGCTGGAGAGTACCGATGACCGCATCCGGGATTCCGTCCGAAGAGGTGTCGCTCACGACGCCGATCATCGATTGTGAGCCGCCGCCCGTCGGAATCACCGCATGCCCGCCACCGTCGCCGGCCGCGCTACATCGCCGTACCACGCGCCATTTGCGGCCAGTGCCGCGGCCACCCCGCGACCCGCTGCCGCCCCGCGCAGCGATGCTGTTCGCCGACGCGGCGCTGCGCCGGGTTCTGGAGGTCGTGGACCGCCGCAGGCCTATCGCGCAGCTCCGTCCGCTTGTGACGCCCGCGCTCATCGATACCGTCACGGCGCTGACGCGAGCGCCGCACACCGCCGCCGCGACCCTGCGCCGGGTTCGGGTGCGCATGGTCGACAGCGAGTCGGCCGAGGTGTTCGGCACATATACCCGCGGGCCGCGCACGCTCGCGGTCGCAGCGCGGATCGAACTGCACCGTGACCGCTGGCGCATTGCCGCCTTTCAGCTCGACTGAGGCGGCTAGCGTTACGGCGTGCAAGGAAACACCGTCAGCGTCGAGCGGGTCATCAAGGCGCCCGCCGCCCAGATCTTCGCGCTAATAGCCGATGCCGGAAAGCATTCCAGCTTCGACGGATCCGGGACCGTCGACCACTCGCCGCAAGGATCCCAGCCGCTGCAACTCGGCTCGACGTTCGGCATGTCGATGCGCGGACGGCCGGAATCCCTTTTCCTGCCCTACCGCACCACCAACACCATCATCGAATTCGAGCCCGACCGCCGCATCGCATGGAAGACCACGATCGGGCCGCTCGGGCTGATCGGCGGGCGGATCTGGCGCTACGAACTCAGCCCCGCCGAGGGCGGCACGCTGGTGCGTGAGACATGGGACGTCTCGCAGGACCGGCAACGCCCGATGCTGAAGACGGGCGCGATGCCCAAGCAGGCCGAGGACGGCATGCGCGCCACACTGGAGCGCATCGCCGCGATCGTCGAGCCGTGAGTTAGCGCCTGCGGCTGCCCTTGGCCGACTTGGCCTGTTGGCGCGCGGCTTCACGGCGCTCACGCCGGCTGGTGCCGGTCGAGGCGGCATGCTTACCACCACCGCCGGACCGCTGCACCGACCCATCCTCGGACGGCCCGGTGTACGTCAGCGGCGGGGCGGAGTCCTCAATTCCCTTGGCGCGCAAGCCCGCCGGGCGCTCCTTGGTGGCGACGGCACTGTCTTGCGCCTTGGCCGCGGCTTCGGCCGCGAACTGCGCCAAGCCCGCGGGCGCGGCGACCGGCGCCACGGTTGGTGCAGGCGCGGCTTCCACCTGAACGTTGAACAGGAAGCCGACCGACTCTTCCTTGAGCCCCTCGAGCATCCCGACAAACATGTCGAAGCCCTCACGCTGGTACTCGACGAGCGGGTCGCGCTGCGCCATCGCCCGCAGGCCGATGCCCTCCTTGAGGTAATCCATCTCGTAGAGGTGCTCACGCCACTTGCGGTCAAGGACGTTGAGCAGCACGTTGCGTTCCAGCTGCCGCATCGCACCATCGCCGGCGATCTCCTCGAGCTGCTTCTCGCGGTCGGCGTACGCGCGCTTGGCATCCTCGACCAACGCGTCGAGCAGCTCGTCGCGCGTCAGCTCGCCCGCCTCACCGACCGCGTCGGAGTCGATCAAGTCGTGGTGGTCGATGCCGACCGGGTAGAGCTGTTTGAGTGCCGTCCACAGCTGCTCGAGATCCCAGTCTTCGGAGTAGCCCTCGGCCGTCGCGCCGTCGACGTAGGCGGTGACGACGTCGACCAGCATCTGGTGGGCCTGCTCGGCGAGGTTCTCTCCCTCGAGGATGCGGCGGCGCTCCTCGTAGATGACCTTGCGCTGCTGGTTCATCACCTCGTCGTACTTGA
>DASRJA010000426.1:0-3979 GCA_035649695.1 Mycobacterium sp.
TGATCTGCTGGCCCAGGCGCGGTGCTCCGGGAAGGTTCCGATGGTCGGCGGATTACTGGGTCCGTCGGCCGGACACGGTGCCCTGGTGGCACCGGTATGTGACTTCACCGTCATGAGCGGTCAGGGCGCGATCTTCACGGCGGGCCCGCCGGTGGTGAAAGAGTCGACGGGCGAGGAGATTTCGAAGGAAGACCTCGGCGGGCCGAGCGTCGCACTGGCCAGCGGGGTGATCCACAATCTGGCCGAGGACGACGAAGGTGTGCTCGACGACATCCGCCGGTACCTGTCGTACTTTCCGCCGAGCGCATGGTCGTATCCCTCGACGCTGCCCGAAGACGAAGCGGCCGAACCGCGCTCGACGCCCGAACTGCTCGACATCGTGCCCCGCGGCAACCGTCGGGTCTACGACATGCGCACGGTGCTCGACGTGGTGTTCGACGCGCGTGGCTGGTTTGAGGTGCAGCCGAAGTTCGGGCCCGCGATCATCTGCGCTCTTGCCCATCTCGGTGGAAATCCAGTCGCGGTGGTCGCCAACCAGCCACAGGTGTTGGCCGGTTCCATTGACGCCGACGCCGCCGACAAGGCCGCGCATTTCATCACGGTGGCCGACTCGTTCCATCTGCCGATCGTCTTTCTTGCCGACAACCCGGGGATGTTGCCCGGCAGCCGTTCCGAGAAGAGCGGGGTGCTGCGCAGCGGTGCGCGCATGTTCGCTGCACAGACGGCGGCGACAACACTCAAACTGCATGTAACGCTGCGAAAGGCGTACGGCTTCGGCTCAATGGTGATGTCGCTGTTGGGATTCGACAACCAGAGCGCGACGTTCGCATTCCCGGGCGCGACGATGGGAGCGATGAGCGCCGCCGCCCTGAGTAAGGCCTCACATGCCGCCGACGACGTCGAAGCCGAGCTGCGAAAGATGGAGGTGGAGGCGTCGTTCCGGTCTGCGAGCCATCTCGGCTTCGACGACCTCATCCACCCCGAGGAAACCCGCAACGCGCTGCTGTCGGCGCTGCAGCGTGGCCTCTACAGCCGGCAAGCGGCGGCGGAACCGGTGAGCCGCACCGTCATCACGCCCTAAGTTCTCAGCGCGAGCAGACGCAAAAGTGCCCAATTCCGCGATGTTTTAGGCAGTTTTACGTCTGCTCGCGGTAGGAACTAGAGCCGCTTGAGGCGACGAACCACCTTGTTGAACGGAAGCATGGTCGCAAGTGCACCACGGATATTCGGCTGCATCGGACCGAAGTTGACCACGACGATGTAACGCACACCATGGTCCCGCCACACCGCCGCCTGCTCCAGAACGTCGTCGACCGTGCCGTTCAGGATCATGCCGTTGACCACGGAAAGCGGAACCTGAGAAGACTTTTCGCGGATGGTCCGCTCGTCCATCGTGAATGCCACGTGGTCCTGCATCCCGGCGAAATCGGCGCCCATCGGATGGGCGGCACCATGGTGCGTGTAGAACTCCGCTGGCCCGTTGAGCGCCCAAGTCTTCACGGCGGTCGTCTCGAGGGCGGCATCCACATCGTCGCGGTTCGACGCGGCGACCACCGGCATCCAGAAGGCCGGTGTGATCGCCATCGGGTCGCGGCCTGCGTCGGAGGCGGCGCTTCGGATGATCTCCAGCCGCTTGGCGTAGTCCTCCGGTCGGTGGGCGAATCCGGGGAACCATGCGTCGCCGTAACGCCCGGTGGCACGCAGCATTCGAGGGCCGTGCGCGGCGATCCAGATCTCTGGCCATTTGCCCTTGTACGGCGGGAGATCGAACATCGCATCGCGCAACGGATAGAACGGCGAATCACGGTTGACGAGTTCGCCCTTCGAATCCCACAGGGCGCGGATCGTGGCCAGGGCCTCTTCGAACCGGGCAACAGGTTTCGACCAGTCGACGCCGTAGGGTTCGTTGCCGGCACGCTCTCCTGGGCCAATGCCCAGAATCGCTCGCCCCCGCGTCATCAAGTGCAGTGTCGCCGCAGCCTGTGCCGTCACCGCCGGATGGCGCTTACCGGTGTCCGTGACCCCAACGCCTAGCCGGACGCGGTTGAATCTCCTGCGTGCCGCGAGGCTGCCGAGCAGTGTCCACGCCTCCATCGCGGCGTCCGGTGATCTGAGCAGCCGCGCGGCGGTGGTGTACTTCTTATCCCACAACGGCCGCGGCGTCTGACCGTTGATGTGGTCGGGAACCCAATAGGAGTCGACGCGATTGGCAACGGCTGCAACGTGGCTCGCACGACTGTAGGTGTCGACGGTCGGTCGCCCGGCCAGGATCGAGTCCATTAGGCCAAGGCGGAATCGGGACACTACGGGCTCGCGCGGTACGCGTCGACGATCGGCTCCAGCTCGTCCGGAGTCGCGCCGTGCATGATCAAAGCGTCGGCTCCATAGTCGAACTCCTTGCGGATCCTGTCGACACACTGCTGGGCCGATCCGGTTGCCGACGGCTCCAGCCACTCGTCCGGGATCAAAGTGGCGATGTGTTCGATCTGCTCCGGTGTCGCCTTGTGGTCGATGCCGCCAGGGATCGAGGTCACGACCGAGTCCTCCCGAAACCGTTGCAGCACAGCGGGGTCCCAGCCGTTGGTGTTGACCAGCAGGTCGCCGTAGCCCTGTAGGTAGGTCGCCAGTCGGGCGACGGTTTTCTTCAGCCGCAGTTCCTCCGGCAGGTGGTCGCCGACTGTGGCGAAGCACGACCACACCCGCACGCTGTCAGGGTCACGGCCGGCTTGCTCTGCGGCATCCTTAACAGTCTTGACGCAGCGCTGCAGAGTCTCCGGCGTGAAGTAGGTGTGCAGGATGACGTCGTCGAACACGCGTCCCCCCAAGGCCAACGTCCGTGGCCCGAACGCGACGATGGCCAGCCGGATGTCTTCCTTGAAGTCGGGGTCGAGGAACAGCACCTGATACTTGCCGATCGGTCCGTCGTGGTTGAAGATCACCTCGCCGTTCCAGAGCCGACGCATGACCTGCGCGAAGTCCTCCATCTGTGCAGTCGTCACGGCCGGGATACCGAAGGCGCCGTACATCGCCGCCACGCCGCGCCCGATGCCCAATGTGAATCGTCCTCCGGACAGGCGGTGCATGGTAGTGGCCCACGACCCCGTGATCAGCGGATGGCGCGTGTTGTGATTGGTTGCGGCCGTTGCGATCTGCATCCGATTGGTGACCGCGCACGCGGCGCCCACGAGCGACGAGGCCTCCTTGACGTTCCAACGCTCGGAGATGAACGCCGTGCCGAAGCCCAGCTCCTCACCGCGACGGGCCTCGTCCATCAACGTCGCCGGACCCTCACCGCCGGCTCCAGCCAGTAGGTAGTAACCCAGCTCATCGAGCACGCGTTCGGTCACGTCCAAACTCCTTGTTTGTAACCGCAATTCCACACCTCGGTGATCCTGCCGTCGATCACGCGAAAGATCTCCATGCTGCCAACGGTGGTGTCGGTTCCGTCCTTCAGCTTTATCGGCGACTCGTAGACGATCGCCACGTGTTCCCCGTCGTCCCCGGCGACCACGAGGTTCAGATCAAATCGGAGTTCCTCGGACACTTCCCACATGTCGACGATGCGTTGCACCGCCTGCTCATGGGTGAGCGTTAGCGTGTCGCCCACCTCGTGGCGGATCACCGAATCGCCGATCAACTCCTCAGCGAGCGCGAAATCACGCTCGTTCCAAACCACTAAGTTGTACTGCTCGACCACTTCACGAGCCGTCCGCGTCATCCGAACACCTCCAGTGCGTCGATGTCCTCGATGGTCGCCACCGCCCGTTCGGTGAGCTTCAGGCACAGCGCGCGGGAACGTTCAGGCAAGGCATCCCAGCCGATCAGGATGATGACTGGCAACAGCATCAGGTAGGCCACGGCGAATCGATAGTGGCGCCACGCGTCGTCGAACGAGTAGTCGGATATGCCGTGCTCGGAGAGCTGTTGCAGATACTCGCGGACCAACTGTTGATCGTGGCCACGGCGCGCCTCCGTCGGA
>DASRJA010000427.1:0-10000 GCA_035649695.1 Mycobacterium sp.
CCTTCAGCTCGGCGACGGTGCTCTTCTTATCCGGGCTGATGATGTAGAGAGGCTCGAAGTTGTGCTCGACGTTCACGCCGAGGCGCGCCCACGGCTCGGACTTGTACTTCGCGGGCACGTCGGCGGCGTTGCGCGGCAGATCGCGGATGTGTCCGCGGGACGACTCGACGATGTAGTTGGAGCCCAGGTAGCTAGCTATTTTGCGTGCCTTAGTAGGCGACTCGACAATGACGAGCCGCCGCACGCTTCCGTTGCGGCCGCTGCCGCGGTCCCCGTCAGCCACCTCTGTCTACGCTCCAATTCTCCTGTTGCCACCGAGCGCCGGATGTACGCCTCGACGGTCCGTCCGGCCCTGCTGGCAACTGACAATTTCGCACCCCGCGCCAGCCGACGCAAACTGACCCCCCGGTTTCAGCCCGTCATATGCGAGGCCATTGTTCAAACGCCTCGACGTCGCCCGGGGGTTCCCCCACGTTCTCTACCAGGCGCGATAGCCGCCGTCGCCCACTGATCCGCAGCGCGGGGCGTGCCCCTCTGGTGCCGATCAACGTCGGCGCTATCCCCACCCGCATCATCGCCGAAGCGAGGGGTGCATGAGTGTCCGGGGCGTGCGGGTCCAGGCCCAGCAAGTAGCGATCGGCTTCGGTTGTGCCCGCCGCGAGCGTCCAGGCGCGCAGTTCGCGGGGCCCCGGCAGCCACTGCGGCGGCACTGTCTTGACCGCGCCGGTGGTCCAGTCGCGGGCGATCGCCAACAGCCGCGGGTCCGCCGTGGTGCGCACCAGCGGGGTGTTCTCGTCGGTGTGGGTGATCTCCGGCTGCAGCCCGGCCTCGCTGATCATCTCCGCGAGGCCCTCGGCACGCCACAGCCGATCCACGACCACGGACAGCCGTGCGCCAGTCCCGACCAGCACCACCTGGCCGGGCGCGGCGAGGATCCCGGTCAGGTCGGCGACCGCGGGGGGCACCGACTCTGCCGAGAAGAACGACAGCTGGCTCACGTAACCGACAGTAGGCCAGCAGTCCCGGACGAATGCGTCGCCGGGCCGCAGGGGCCCTTAAACGAAAACACCCCGCGCCGTCCGATGCGGATGACGCGGGGGGTTATTCAGGTTCGATTGCTCAGACGGCGCGAACACCCGTGGCCTGCGGCCCCTTGGGGCTCTGGCCGACCTCGAACTCAACCTTCTGGTTCTCCTCCAGGGTGCGGAATCCGCTGCCCTGAATTTCCGTGTAGTGGACGAACACGTCCGCAGAGCCGTCCTCCGGGGCAATGAAGCCAAAGCCCTTCTCCGCGTTGAACCACTTCACAGTTCCCTGTGGCATTTCCTGTTGTTCCTTCTCTTATTCTTCCGGGTGCGGTCCACCGTGTTTCGGTACACCGGGCCCGTTCCGACCGCTTACCTTCGCGGTGTCGGCGGAACTTGACCCGACCTACAACCCTCGCAGGAACCGCGATCGCAACGTCGTTCCTGCGAGTGCTAGTACACGAACACAGAAGCTGCGACCGCGCTAAGTCAATCATGTTCGGGGCTGACGCGACAGTCTCGGCGGGATCAAGTGGGGAACAATTCTCTTACGTAGCGGTTTCAGGAGGCAGCAGTGTCAAGTCCGGGGTCGGATTTCGGCCGCGCGCTGCTCGCCTGTGCGATCGACGGCACCGATCCAGACGAGCAGCCAGTGCGGCACGTCGCAGACCTGCCAGCACGTCAAGGCCGGCCTCAGGCTTGGCCGCTGTGGGCTGACCCAGATGTCGTGCGGGCGTTCGTTGATCACGGTATCGAGGCGATGTGGTCGCATCAGTTCGCGGTCGCTAACCTCGCGCACGACGGTCGCCACGTGGTACTCAGCACCGGCACGGCGTCGGGCAAGTCGCTGGCCTACCAGTTGCCGATATTGACGGCGCTGAAAGAGAATCCGCGTGCGCGCGCCCTGTATCTGTCCCCGACCAAGGCGCTCGGGCACGACCAACTCCGCTCTGCGGTGGCACTTACCGAGGCCGTGCCAGGGTTGGCCAATGTCGCGCCGAGTTCGTATGACGGTGACAGTCCCGGCGAGGTGCGGCGTTTCGCTCGCGAGCGGTCGCGGTGGCTCTTCTCCAATCCCGACATGATTCACCTGTCGCTGCTGCGCAACCACGCTCGCTGGGCGGTGTTTCTCCGCAACCTGCGGTTCATCGTCGTCGACGAATGTCATTACTACCGAGGGATTTTCGGCTCGAACGTGGCGATGGTGCTGCGCCGCCTGCTGCGGCTGTGCACCCGCTACTCGTCGGCTCCTACGGTGGTCTTCGCCAGTGCCACCACTGCACAGCCTGCGGCAACCGCATCAGAGCTCATCGGGCAAACCGTCACCGAGGTCACCGACGACGGCTCCCCGCACGGGGCACGCACGGTCGCGCTGTGGGAGCCCGCGCTGCGTGATGACATCGTCGGCGAAAACGGTGCTCCCGTGCGACGTTCGGCCGGCGCCGAGGCTGCCAGGGTGATGGCCGACCTGATTGCTGAGGGCGCACGAACGCTGACGTTCGTGCGGTCGCGCCGCGGCGCGGAGCTGACTGCACTGGGTGCGCGCGCACGTCTTGACGACATAGCACCGGAGCTGGCCGAGCGGGTGGCGTCATACCGGGCGGGCTATCTGGCCGAGGACCGTCGCGCGCTGGAACGTGCTCTGGCGGAAGGCGAATTGCGCGGCATGGCCACCACCAACGCGCTGGAGTTGGGTGTCGATATCGCCGGCTTGGATGCGGTGGTTCTTGCAGGTTTTCCCGGCACGATCACATCGTTCTGGCAGCAGGCCGGCCGTTCGGGCCGTCGCGGGCAGAGCGCGTTGATCGTGCTAATCGCGCGCGACGACCCGCTGGACACGTATCTCGTCCATCATCCGGCTGCGTTGCTGGACAAGCCGATCGAACGCGTAGTGATCGACCCGGCCAACCCGTATGTTCTTGGACCGCAACTACTTTGCGCAGCCACCGAGCTTCCGCTGACCGATGCCGAGGTGCGAATGTGGAATGCCGAAGCGGTGGCGGGTGCACTGGTAGACGACGGCCTGCTGCGCCGACGGACCAGCGGCTACTTCCCCAGCCCCGGTGTCGATCCGCATCCCGCGGTGGACATTCGCGGTTCGTCCGGCGGCCAGATCGCGATTCTGGAGGCCGATACCGGTCGACTGCTCGGCAGCGCGGGAGTGGGCCAGGCCTCGGCGTCGGTTCACCCCGGCGCGGTGTATTTGCATCAGGGTGAGAGTTATGTCGTCGACACTCTGGATTTCGAGGACGGGGTCGCGTTCGTGCACGCCGAGGATCCCGGCTACACGACGTTCGCGCGCGAGCTCACCGACATCGTGGTGACCGGCCAGGGTGAGCGAAACACGTACGGGCCGGTTACCGTTGGCCTTGTGCCGGTGTCGGTAACCAACACGGTGATCGGATATCTGCGGCGCCGGTTAAACGGTGAGGTGATCGACTTCGTCGAACTCGACATGCCGACCCGGACACTGGAGACCACTGCGGTGATGTGCACTATCACGCCGGAGGCGTTACAGCACAACGGAATCGATTTGCTGCGCGTTCCTGGCGCATTGCACGCCGCAGAGCATGCGGCGATTGGTCTGCTGCCGTTGGTGGCCAGCTGCGATCGCGGCGACATCGGCGGCGTCTCGACGGCGGTGGGTCCAGTAGGGGGACTGCCGACCATCTTCGTCTACGACGGCTACCCCGGCGGGGCGGGCTTCGCCGACCGCGGCTTCCGCAAGCTCGACACGTGGTGGGCCGCGACGGCGGCGGCAATAGAGGCCTGCGAATGCCCCCTTGGCTGCCCGTCCTGCGTGCAGTCGCCGAAGTGTGGCAGCGGCAATGACCCGCTCGACAAGGGGGGTGCGGTGCGAGTGCTGCGTCTGGTTCTCGGCGCGCTCGCCGGTCAGACGTCGTAATTTACCCATGGTGGCGACCGACCCCTCGACGGTCGCCCCCCATGGATCCGTGGCCAGGCGATGCTGTGATCGAGCACACCAAACACACAGACAGGTGCGGCGAACGGTCGGACAACGCGATCCGTTCCCAATCCCGGAACTCGGGCGCAGACGGAAAGTACCTCGTCGGAGGGGTTATCGCAACTTAGGACTGCTTTACCGAAGTTGGTCCACAAACTGTCTGCCGCGACGAATATACGGATTCCGTAGCGGACTTCGGCTACAAGGCTGCGGTTAGCTCGACGGTAAGATGCCCGCCATGAACCACGACTGGCTGCTCGTGGAGACACTGGGCAGCGAGCCCGCCGTGGTCGCACAAGGTCATCGAACCAAGAACCTCGTTCCAATCAGCGCATTCTTGAGGCGAAACCCCCACCTGATGGCGATCCAAACGGCCATCGGCGAAACCGTGCGCGCCGGAGTCGGCTTGAGCAGCATCACGCCGAAGAACGACCGCGTAATTCGTACTGACATTGTCAAGATGTCCGACGGGTTAATACACGGTGTACATCTGTGGATAGGGCCGCCGGACATGGATCCCCCCGAGCGACCGGTGCCCGGACCCCTGAAATGGGACCTCACCCGTGGGGTCGCCACCGATACTCCGGAGTCGCTGTTCAACAGCGGGCGGGATCCCGAGAAAGAAGCCACCCAGGGCCGGGCGTTCGCCGAGGACCTGCCGATGCGCGATCTCAATCCCAGTGAAGCCAAGGTGCTCACGATGCTGATGAGGCCCGAGCCCGGCATGACGTTCTGCACCAATTGGGACGTCACCGACTACCACGGTAACCCCATCACCGTTGGGTGGGTCGCCCGCGCGCAGATGGAGGCTGAGGACGACGGGACGCAGCGACTGATCTGCCGCGCGATGAACTGGCGCAGCGAGCATGAGTCGTCGGCCGATCCGCGTAGCGACCTCGCAGCGCGAATCCTCAACGGGTTGGCGCAATCTGGGGTGCACAGGGTTCTGGTCGACCTTCATCACTGGAAGCTGTTGAAGTGGCTTGACGAGCCGGCCCCGTTCTTCAACTGGCGCGCCAGGGAGGCCGGCACGCCAATCGTCCATCCAGACGACGCACCGCAGATGGCAAAAATGACAATCGAGTTCGGCTCAGGAAGGACCTCAGGCATATTGCGGTTGCCGGGCAACGGTGGCGGATGGGTTCCGGTGCACATGACCATCAACCGCGTCGAGTTGGACAAGGACACCTACGCCGGACTGGTGGCTCTGCGTCTCCCCACTGCTGACGAGCTCACCGCCACGGACATCAAAGCGGTGGACGTGACGACCGCTGCGGAAAAGCGAAAAGGCCGGTCGCGCAAGGACAAATCGTCTAAGTCCTAACCAGCGACACCGGGACAGCGTTAGCGTGGCGCACAGCGTGCCCGGCGTTCGCGAGATATTGGTTGACCAGCGCAACCGCGATGGCGCCCTCACCCATTGCCGCCGCCACACGTCGAGTTGCACCGCGACGGACGTCTCCAGCCGCGAAGATGCCCGGCTGGCTGGTTTCCAAAATCGACCGGTGCTTGTGCGGTGTTTGATCGGATGACCCGTCGAGATCGGTGCCGGTCAACACGAAACCGTTCCGGTCGAGCTGGACGGCGCCGGCGAGCCAAGATGACTGCGGCTCGGCACCGATGAACACGAACAAGGCGCGTACCGCCAGGTCCTTGCGTAACCCCGTCGTGGCGTCTTCAACCTCGATGGCGGTCAGAAACTGGTCGCCGTGTAGTTCACGGATCTCGGTGTGCGTCATCACCGTGATGCGGGGGTCGCTTTCAATCTGGTCGGCCAGGTATTGGGACATCTTGGCGCCGAGACTGCGGTCACGCACCAACAGATACACGGTGCGGGTGGTGGCGGCCAGGTAGACCGCTGCCTGCCCGGCCGAATTGCCCCCGCCGACCACTGCCACGGGTTGCCCGCCGCACGCCTGACGCTCGTTGATCGTGGCCTCGTAATACACGTTGGCGGTCTCGAATCGGGCAAGTCCGGGCACGTCGAGCCGCCGATAACGCGCTCCCGATGCGACGACGACCGCGCGGGCACGCACCACGTCCTGGCTTCCCAATTCCACCCGGAAGTGACCCTCGTCGAGCGCTAACGCGGTCACTTTCGCAGGCACGACCAGCCGGACACCGAACCTGCGGGCCTGGAGGACCGCGCGCTCGGTCAATTCGGCGCCGGAAATGCCGGCGGGAAAACCCACATAGTTCTCTATCCGGGAGGTGGTACTGGCCTGTCCGCCGACGGCGATGGCGTCGACGGTAGTGACGCTGAGACCATCCGACGCGCCGTACACGCTGGCGGCGAGCCCGGCGGGGCCCGCCCCGACGACGAGCAGATCACACAACCCGATTGGGCTCGGCGTCACCAAAATGCCCAGTTCGGCGGCGACTTGGGCATTCGACGGGTTGCGCAGCAGCTTCCCGGTTCGAAGAATCACTATCGGTGTGTCGGTGCGAGCCACGTTCATTCTTCGCAAGAAGGCATCGACATCTGGTTCTTTTTCGTGATCAATCCACTTGTAGGGCAAGCGGTTTCGCGTAGCGAAGTCCAACAGGCGGCGAGTGTCCGGGGCGTAGGACGAGCCGATGATGCGCATCCCCGCTCCGCGTTCGATCAAGCGCGCACGGCGGATCAGAAAAGCCCGCAGGATCGTCTCCCCCAACACCGAATCCCGTAGGGTGACGTCCCTGAGGTGAGCAGTTGGCACCGCCACGATCTGACCGGCCTCCACCATTCGTGCGCTGAACATCGCCGGCTGCCCCTCCAGCATGCCTAACTCGCCGAGGACGCGTCCTTGTCGGTGAACCTCAACGGCGTGGTCACCATCCGGGTCACTCTGAACAAGCGCAACGCGCCCGCTCAATACCGCCAAGACCTCGTCGACACGCTCTCCCGCACGGTAAAGAAAATCGCCCACTTCTGCGGTTCGTCGCTGCCCCCAGGTCATTAGGACGTTCAGTTGATCAGCGGTCAAACGAGGGAAAACCTCATGGCTGTCCGCCGTTTCACCCGAAACCAGCCCGGCACCGCCGCCGTCATTCAATGCAGCAGCTCTTGCCAGTTGGCAGGGACGCGTCCGGCGGGTCCTGGCGTCGGCTGATCCAGCGGGTGATGGTCCGGCGGCGCTAGTTGGGGGCCGTCGTCGTAGAACTGCTGCTCCCGGTAGTCGTAGAACCAATGTTCTTCGGGCTCATAACTTCTGATCCAGGGATGTCCGGTCGCTTCGGCGTGGGCGGTGGCGTGTTGGCCGGGCGAGTTGTCGCAGCACCCGATGTGGCCGCATTGCGCGCACCGGCGCAGGTGCAACCACCATCCATGCTGTTGTTCACACTCCCCGCAGCCCGCCCCGGTGGGCGGGACAGTGGTGTCGATGCCCTGATATTTCATCGTGCGGCTACCTAATCTCGGCTTCTGCCGAATAACGGCAAGAAGAGTTGGAACACGTTGACCACGTCGAGGAAGATCGACGCGGCGATGAGCGGGGCGGAATTCAGATCCGTCGATCGCCGCAGCCGCTGAAAGTCGGCCATGGTCAGACCGGCAAAAATGAGCAACCCCAGGATCGAATAGATGACCGCCCCGGCCGGAATGTGCACGAAGATCTGCACGACGCCGAACAGGATGAGCGCGAGCAGTGCCCAGAAAGAGAGCCGCGCGACGCCTGACAGATCCGTGCGGGTGGCATAGCCGAAGGCGCCGCAGCCGGCGACGAACAGTGCCGTCGCACCGCCCGCCTGCCACAACGCTTGCGGATCGGCGCTGGCGTAATAGATCACAGTGGGCGATACCGCCAACCCGAGTGACAGGCCCAACCCGAACAGCAGGGCGACGCTCAGCTGAGGTGAGCTGCGCACGGCGAACTGCATCCCGATCATGCACCCGAACGCCACGATGAAAAACACGAACCCCCAGCCGTACCCGAGGCCACGGCCGACGTAGGTACCCAACGCGAAGAAGCCGGCTGTGGCAGCCACGTACCACATCACCCGACCAAACAATGTGCGGGTCTGATTCGCCCCGCGGTAATCCACTGCGCTCATGGCTTGCGCTCCAATCAGTTTCGGCGTCAGCGCTATGTGGAGCGGTCCCAGAACGCCGTTGTTCGGGGACCGCTGCCAACTCGTCAGCTGGCCGATTGCACCGGGATGCGGTTCTCGGCCAGCTTGGGCTGTGACAATTCGACGGAGACCGTGAGGATGCCCCTGTCGTAGTACGCGGCGATTTCGTCCTGGTCGGCGTCGGCGGGTACACGCTCCGACAGATCGGCCCACACTGAGCCTCGCTTGCGTAGAACGGCAGCGTTGGTCGTACTCATCATTCTCCTTCAGCGACGACGCGCCGACGTTAAGCCTTGCCCGGTCAACGACATTGGGGGCACTCCAGACCTAGCGCCGGCAAGGATTGCCTGACAGCTCCATCGTCTGACCAACTCGCCGCCAGCGCGCTATCCGCCGTGACAAGCCCACACGCCAATTGGTGTCACCGTTGACATCGAGGTCGTATCGGTTCTGGTGCACTGCTGCCCGGCGCTGGTTGGCTCGCCCCACCGCCCGTTCCCGCGATCGCGGCGGCGTTCACCCAGTGTCGGCAGTTCCATCATCCGGTGTAAGGCCCGCCTGCCTGAGCATCCGGCGCAGGTCCACGATCAACTGCTCATCGATGTCTTTCCCACGCGGCGCCTCGAGCACTTCGGTTTCGGGACCCAACGTCACTCTGAATTTGCCGTTGCGCTCTTCGGTCGTCGTTCCGACGTACTCGAGCAACGACAAGACGTCACGCCACTCGACATTGCCGCTGGCTGGATGGCTGAAGATCTTCCCGAGAGTGTCCCGGTGATGACTACTTAAGTGCACGTCTTTGAGCCGTCCTGCCGAACTGGATAGACCAAACTCCATCGTGTCACATCCCCACACCCAGTCTGCTGGCAGACCTCAAAATCCTTCGGATGAAACCGCGCACAATTGCTCCGTACGGTGAATCCGTTGTCGCCGTTGAAGTTCGAGTCGCTAGGGCGTGTGTCGAAGCCTCTCGAAGGCTTAATCGTCGCTGTCGTCGGCGGTGCGCCCGGTGTTGACCCATGATGCGGCCGCACCGATGACCATCATCACCGCGGCGGCGGTGAACACCGCGACCAACCCGTTGTGGAAAGGCCCCGAGATCAACTGCGGGAAGTATCGTCTTCCGGTCAGGACGGCCGCGTTGACTCCGGGCTGTTGCAGGACTCCGGAGGAGGCCAGCAGTTCGGCGATCGGGTTGTACCCCAAGAACGCCGCGAACAAGCTTTCGGCCGGAGGCAGGTTGGCCGCGTTGTTGGCTACCGTCGCGGGTACGCCTTGCTGCTGCAGCCCGGCGAGGAGCGTGGTGGGCAGCGAGTGGGCCAGGCCGGCGATCATCAGCGAGAAGAAAATGCCGATCGATAATGACATGCCGGCGTTGGTGACCGTCGCACGGATACCCGAGGCGGCGCCGCGCTCGGCGGCTGGCACGCTGGACATGATCGCCGCGGTGTTAGGAGCGGTGAAGATGCCGCCGCCCAAGGCAAGCGTGACGAGCGCGACAATGGCGAGCGCGATCGAACGGAGGACCCAGGGGTTGGTCCAACCGGTGGGATGACCGCGGTAGGGCTGGATCCCGTAGGTGATTGCTGCCAGCAGTGCGGTCAGGCCCCCGCCGAAAAGCACTGTGCCGGGCCAATCGAGGCGAGCGCAGTCCGCCGATCAGCAGACCCAGAACTGGCCGGCGATGGCGGCGACCTGGTTGACCCCGAGCGCCATGCCGCGCTGCCGGCTGGGGAACGCGTCGGTCAGGATGGCTGCCGAACAGGCCATCAGCATCGCCCCGCCGATGCCCTTGATGACGCGCCAGCTGATAAGCCATACCGCGCCGCCGCCGAGGCGAAACGGGTCGAACGACAACGCAATCGCGGCGATTGTGAAGATCGCGAAACCTAGGTTGTAGATGCGCACCCGGCCGAAGATGTCGCCGAGGCGCCCGAGCGGGAGGACGAGCACCGCGGTC
>DASRJA010000428.1:0-22382 GCA_035649695.1 Mycobacterium sp.
TGGGGTTCAGCGCCGTTGGACTGGGTGCTGGCATCGCGAACGCGGCACCTCCCGCGCCCGTCGTCGCGGGAACTCTGTGGCAGCAAGATCGAGACCACGGCGGTGGGGGCTATTGGGGCCATGGCGACGGTCGAGGCTGGGACGACCGTGGAGGCTGGGGCTACGGCGGAAACTACGGCTACGGGCCAGGGTGGGGCTGCATCACAGGTCCGTTTGGGCACATCACCTGGTGCCCCTAGTCGCGGATCGTGCCCGCAGCAGTCGGCCCGCCACCCGCTCCTCTGGTGGCGGGCCGAACCAATAGATCAGACGCGGGATGGCCGGGATCCGACCAGACAGCCTTGGACGCCTAGCAGCGGAATGCGTGCACCCCAGGACAATCGCGGATGCATGCGAACTTGCGTGGACGCGCTGAAAGTATCAGACGGTTACATATCGCCCCGGCCATCGGCCGGGCGGTTCGCCGGACCTATGCAAACCGCGCGGCGAGTCCCCGTGCGTTCATGTGGGCGATCGCCTCGATAGAGATCATCGGGTTGACGCCCGAGGCCGTCGGGAAGGCCGAGCCGTCGCACACCATGAGGTCGCGCACGTCCCACGTCTGGCCTGTCGGGTCGCATGCTGAGGTCGCGGGCGAGCCGCCCATGCGCGCCGAGGCCATGATGTGGAAAGAGCCCAGCACGCACTGGCCGGGCCCGTAGCCAGCGGCGTCGCAATCGGCCATGAACCGCGCGCGGTCGCCGTCGCGTCCGGGCTCGTATGCGACCCAGCGGTTTTGGCTTGAGAAGATCCGCTTCGCGCCCGCCGCCTCGTGTATCTGCGCGGCGCCGTCAAGGCCTGTGCGCAGGTGACCGAGGTCGTATTTGGACAACTGGTAGCGGACCACCGGCTGGCCGTCGCGTCCTACGCGGACCTCGCCGCCGTCTCGGTCGCGGAGGAGTACGGCGATCCCCGCGGAGTACGGCAGCGCCTCCATCAGCTCGCGGTGCGCGCGGGCGCCACGCCATGGGAGGAACGAGACGGCGATGTGCGGCTGAATCGAGGCGGTTTCGAACTTGACGCCGTAGCCGTCGTCGAGGTCGCGAAACTGGTCGGAGTAGAGCGCCTGCATCACCCCTTCCCATGGCCGTACCTCGTCTTCGTACGTGGCCATGACCGGGAACACGGGATGAAGTTTCAGATGCTTGCCGATGTTGGTGTTGTCGAGCCCCGATCGGCGCAGCAGCGCCGGCGTGTGCAGCGCCCCGCAGGCAGCGACGACCGCACGCGAGCGGACGGTGACGCGATGGCCGTCGAGCGTGCGGGCTTCGACGCCTCGCGCGGCGCCGTTCACTACGATCACCCGCTCGGCGCATGTGTTTATCACCAAGCGGGCGCCGGCGGCGGCCGCGTCGGCCAGCCAGGTCTTGGTCACCGACTGTTTGGCGCCGATTCGGCAGCCGAAGCAGCAGTACCCGCACTCCTTGCCTTGGTCGCAGCCGCGCACGTTGCGCGGCATTGCGTCGATGAGCCAGCCGAGCGCATCGCAGCCCGCGCGCATGATCTCGTCGCGGCGTGAGGGCTTGTTGTGTTTGAGGTTGACGCCGAGCCGCTCGACCATGGCATCAAGGCTGCGCGTGTACTCCTCGCCGGCGAATGCCGGCACGCCGTGGCCGGCCCATTCCTCGCGTACGTCGTTGGGCGTGCGGAACGACGTCGAATAGTTGACGACGGTCCCGCCGCCGAGGCACGAGCCGGCGAGCAGCCCGACGCTTTGATCGTGGGTCGCCTGCGGTGCGCCGAGGTAGAGGCCGGTCAGGGCGGTGACCTCGGAGCCGTCGAAATCGGCGTCGTCGTAGTAGCCGCCCATCTCGAGGACGACGACGTCGAGGCCGGCTGCGGCCAGCACGCCCGCCGCCGTGCCCCCGCCGGCACCCGAGCCGACGATGACGACGTCGCAGAGCAGATCCGTATCGGCCGCGATCTCCAGCGGCTTCAGCGGCTTCGGCGGGGCACCCTCCTTTTTTCCGAGTGGACCGGGGTAGCCGATCGCCTCCCACACCGGATTGGGTGAACCATCCGGGTTCGGCAGCATGTAGGAGACGAGCAGCGCGCCCTTGCGCAGCGCCTGAAAGGCGGCGCGGCGCTGGGGCAGCCGCGAGTCACACCACGACAGCAGGACGCGCTCGCGCTCGGCCTGGCCCAGCGTGCTGAAGCGCCGCAGGCCGCCGCCGCCGAGAGCGGTCAGCAGCGGTGTGTCCCAGAGGCCGAGCAGTTGCGTGAGCTGGCGCCGCTCCGCCTCGCGCGGGTTCGCGGCGACGGCGCCTAGGAGTGCGTCGACCACTCCGAGCTCACTGGCCGACGGCGCGCCGTTGGCGGCCGGGAGAAAGGTGTCGCAGATCGAGGTCAGCGCTGTGCGCTGGCGCGGCGAGAGTTCCATGTTTCCCCCTGAATCTCTTCGAGCACAGTCAATTTCGGCCGAAGATGCCCCCGGCGGGATCGTGCTCCCCGGCCGGCGCATACAGCTGCCACTGCGCCGGAATGCCCTTCAGTACGTGTGTGCCGCGGTCCTCGAACGTGATGCCGGAACCGTTGACGAGGTCCTTCACCGTGCTGGAGACGAGCACCTCCCGGCCCCTTGCCAGCGCAGCAATACGCGCCCCGATGTGCACGGCGATGCCGCCGATGTCCTCGCCGCGCACCTCACACTCGCCGGCGTGGAGACCGGTTCGGATATCGATCCCCAGCTCCGGCATGCGCTCAGTGAGCGTGGTGGCGCACCGAACGGCGCGGGTCGGTCCGTCAAAGGCCGCCAAGAACCCGTCGCCGGTGTGCTTCACCTCGCGACCTTGGAATCGGCTGATCTCTTCACGCGTGATCTCGTCGTTACCGAGGATGTCCCTGACATCGACTTGAGTGAGAACAGCTTCGAACGTCAGCCGGGCCATCTTCGGACTCATTCCGGCGCGTTCCAGCGCACCCATGCCCGTGCGGTACGGCGCGCTCGGCTGCAGGCTGGGCGCCGCCCAGTCGACCGTGTGGCCCCCGCCCCAATGGTCGAGTGTTGGGCGAATGGCATTCATCAACTTGAGCCATTTCGCCCGGCCGGGTGAGCCGTCGTCCTCGCCAGTTCCGCATGCGTAGGTCCCGTAAAGGATCAGCGCCTGGACCCGCTTGGGGTACGTGGCGGCGAACAGCATGCCGATCGGGCCGCCCTCGCTGAGCCCGAACAACGCCGCGCGTTGACTGTCCGCGGCATCCATCACGGCGCGCAGGTCGTCGACGCGGCTCTCGAGGGTGGGCACGGCATCCACCGGGTCGGACAGTCCTGTGCCGAGTTTGTCGTAGAGGATCACCCGGGAAAACGACGCGAAATCGCCGATGAACGACGCCCAGCCGGGATGGTTCCACAGCAGATCGACATGGGAGAACCAGCCCGGAACCACCACCAGGTCCATCGGACCGTCGCCGACCACCTGATAGGCGATGTCTCCCCCCGGGCCCTTCGCGTACCGCGTCTCCGGCAACTGGGCCATCAGCCTCAGTATCCCATCTGACGCGCTGATCAGGACGTTTCTCGCGATTCCAGCAACGATGTAACCGGGTGCGCTATCTCCAGGCATGACGCTGAATCAGTTCACGGCGACGCGCGCGTCCGGCGCGGTCGTTCTCATCCGCCTCTATGTCGGTCTGATTTTCGCCGGCGAAGGGGTGCTGAAGTTTGTCCGGCCCGACGCACTCGGACCCGGCCGGTTCATCAAGGCCGGCATCCCCGGCGGGACGTTCTTCGCCTACCTGGACGGTGTCTTCGAGATCGCTTGCGGTCTGCTGATTCTCGTCGGGCTGTTGACCCGGTTGGCTACTCTGCCGATGATCGTCGACATGCTGGGAGCGCTCGGGATCACCAAAGTGCCGCTGCTGTGGGGCCATGCCCCGCTGTACCCGAAGGAAGGCGGCTTCTGGGACTTCTTCCACGAAGGCCGCCTCGAGGTGGCGATGCTCTGTGGCAGCGTCTTCCTGCTGATCGTCGGCGCCGGCGCGTATTCGTTCGACGCCCAACTGAACCGTGACCGAACACCGGCCGTAGTGACGTAAGTGATCCGCAGCGAGCGTGAGGAGCGCCGTCCTCAACCCGTGGCGGGTCTGCAGCCCGTGACGGGTGCGGTGTATCCGGATTGGGACGCGGTGTATCGCGACAACGTCACCTGGGTCTACCGGCTGATGTTCGGCAAGGTCGGCAACCAGCCCGACGCGGAAGACTTGACCGCGGAAGTTTTTATGGCGGCGCTGCGACCGCTGCGGGTTTCGGCCACGGTGCCGGAGGTCCGCAAGTACTTGCGGATGACTGCTCGGACGGTCCTGGCGTCCTACTGGGGTGATCGGATGGGCAGGCCGATCACAACGATCGAGGACGATGTGCCGGAGGTCATCGAGCCGGAGGCTGTGGCCAGCGACGCGCCCGACAAGGTGCGCCGGCTTCTGCAGCGGCTGCCGGACAACTACCGCAGAATCCTGGAACTGCGCTTCCTGCAGGCCTTTTCGGTGCGCGAGGCCGCCAGTCAAATGGGGGTCAGCGTTGCCAACGCGAAGGTGCTGCAATACCGCGCGCTGCGCATGGCGGCTCAATCGGGTGAGGAGGCCTCATCGTGAGCGACCGAACCGTACGCCGCTTCGTGGACCGCCTGCTGCGAGGACAACCCACTGAACGTGCTCGTCCAGACGACTTCGAGGCCGAGCAGATGAAGACGGCCATCGAGTTGCGGGCGGCGCGGTTGGGGAGCGATGCACCGCGTGAGGAGTTCGTCACCGACCTGCATCGCCGGCTGGCCTCCGAAATGGCCGAGGCGCCCCCGCCTGGTTCCCGGTGGGCCCCCCGCCGGCGCCAGGTCGTCATCGGCACCTCGGTCGCGGCAGCCTCTGCGGCAGCGGGTTTGGTGGTCGGCCGCAACCTGCTCGCTCCGACCGAGACGCGCCAGGCGACGCCGCAGGGCGAGCTCGAACCCAACGCCGGAACATGGCGACCCGTCGGTGCGAGCGTCGACCTTCCGGAGGGCGGAGCCCTCGCGTTCGACCTTGGGTCCGTCAACGGCTTCGTTCATCGCACGGATGCCAAGCTGCAGGCGGTGTCCGGGGTCTGCACGCATCAGGGCTGCAAGTTGTGGCTGGATGCGCCCGAGAGCCGGTTGCGGTGCCCGTGCCACTCAACGTCGTTCTCTCTGGCGGGAACGACGGTCACGCATCAGTTGCCCGTTGCGCCCCCGCCGCTACCGAAGCTGCAGGTACGCGAAATCAACGGCGTGATCGAGGTTTTTGCGCCGACCAAGCCGGCGTAGCGCCCATGATGCGGCGCGTGACGGCGCCGCTAGATTGGGGCGGTGCGACTGCTGCTCATCGCCGATACCCATGTCCCCAAGCGCGCCCGCGACCTACCTAGTCGTGTCTGGGAGGAAGTGGAGCAGGCCGACGTTGTGCTGCACGCGGGCGACTGGGTCGAGCCTCGATTGCTCGACCAGTTGGAGGCCAGGTCCAAACGTCTCGTCGGGTGCTGGGGCAACAACGATGCGGCGGAGTTGCGACGGCGTCTGCCAGAACGGGCCGACGCAACCCTGGGCGGGCTGCGCTTCACCGTCGTGCACGAGACCGGCTCGGCCACCGGCCGGGAGGCCCGGATGGCGAAGGACTATCCCGACACCGACGTCTTGGTCTTCGGCCACAGCCACATTCCGTGGGACACCACCGCCAGGACCGGCCTGCGTTTGCTCAACCCCGGCTCACCGACCGACCGGCGACGGCAGCCGTTCTGCACCTTCATGACTGCGACCGTCGACAACGCCGCGCTGTCCGATGTCGTGCTGCACAATCTGGAACGCCATGCGTGACCGCCCAGCCCGCGTCGCCGACGTGCACGAGGTCGCGGCGTCGATGCCGCACGTGAAACGCATCGAGGGTCCCAAGGGCAACCCGATCTACCAGGTGGGCGGCAAGTCGTTCGTGTTCTTCCGCACGCCGCAGCCCGACGCGGAGGATCCCGAGACAGGCGAGCGCTACGCCGATGTGATCATGATCTGGGTGGAGTCCGAGAGCGACAAGCTGTCGCTCATCCAGGACCCCGACTCGCCGTTCTTCACCACCGATCGTTTCGACGGCCACCCGTCGGTTCTGGTGCGCGCCAAAAGGTTACGTGAGATCAGCCGCGTCGAGCTGACCGAGCTGATCCAGGATGCGTGGCTGTCGCGCGCATCGAAGCGACGCGCCGACGTGTGGCTGGCCGACCACGGCAGCTAGTCAGCCGGCCTCGGCGGCGCAGATCAGGCCGATGTGCTTGGTAGCCCAATCGCCCAGCGGTCCAAGGGCTTCCAGCAATTCTTCGCCCGCCGGCGTCATCGAGTACTCCACCCGTGGGGGCACCTCGTGGTAGCTCTCGCGGTGCACAACGCCGTGTCGCTGCAACTCCTTGAGGTGCTGAGTCAGCATTTTCTGCGAGATGCCGGTGAGGCTGCGGTGCAACGCATTGAACCGCTTGGGACCCTCCTTCAGCTCCCACAGGATCAGCGGCTTCCACTTTCCGTCCACCACCGCCATCGCCGCGTCGAGTCCGCAGGTGTACTTGCCCAACGTCGTCACTGGTCACTCCCATTAGTTTCGGAAAGGTAAGTATCGCACCTATTAGTGGGTACTTGTCGGATAGTTCGCGTCACCTCAACGATGGTCGCATGACAACTACAAAGCAGACGGTGAGTTTCCTCGGCCTCGGCGAGATGGGGTCGGCCCTGGCACGCGCGACGATCTCCGCGGGCCATCCCACAACCGTTTGGAACCGCACCGCCGGCAGGGCGACCGCCCTCGTCGAGGCCGGAGCGCGCGCGGTCAGCACCGCAGCCGAGGCCGTCGAGGCATCCGATCTCATCGTGGTGTGCCTGTTCGATCACCGGTCCGTCCAGGAGGTGCTCGACCCGATCGCTGATCGCCTGGCAGGCCGACACCTGGTCAACCTGACCACGACATCACCCGAGGGCGCACGCGAACTTGCTGACTGGGCCACGGGTGTCGGCGCCGATTACCTCGACGGAGGCATCATGGCGACGCCGGAGATGATCGGGACGCCGCAGTCCAACATCCTCTACAGCGGTTCGCAGCTGCTCTACGACGACCACCGGCATCTCCTCGAGTTGTGGGGCGCTCCAGAGTATTTCGGCGATGACGCTGGTATGGCATCGCTGTACGACCTGGCGCTGCTGTCGGGGATGTATGTGATGTTCGCAGGCTTCTTCCACGGCGCGGCCATGGTCGGAGCGGCAGGAGTGCCGGCGAAGGAGTTCGCCACGCGTGCCGCCGCATGGCTGCAGAACGTGGTGTTCGCGATCACCGAGTACGCCGAGATCATCGACGGCGGTGACTACTCGCTGCCCGGCCAGCAGAGCCTGGAGTTCTCCGATATCAGTGACATCATCGACGCCAGCCGAGACCAAGGCATCAACACCGAACTGGTCGACGTCGTGCAGCGCCTCATCCATCGGCAGATCGACGCGGGCCATGGCCGCGATGGGTTCGCCCGCATCATCGAGAGCATCAAGCACCACGGGGCGACGGCATGACGACCGTCAGTGTTCTCGGACTTGGCCCGATGGGCCAAGCACTTTCGACTGCATTGTTTGACGCGAACTTGGCTGTCACGCTGTGGAACCGCACCGAGTCGAGAGCCGATGCACTGCGCAGACGCGGTGCAGCATGGGCGGCAAACCCGGCCGAAGCAGTTGCCGCCACCGAGCTAACCGTGGTCAACGTCGTCGACCACGATGCGGTCGACTCCGTGTTGGATGCCGCGGGTGACGCCGTAGCCGACCGCGTGGTCGTCGGACTGAGCTCCGACACTCCCGAACGAGCCCGGCAGACCGCCAAACTCGTCGAAGACCGCGGCGGCCGCTACCTCGACGGCGCGATCATGTCGCCGACCAGCACAATCGGAACACCCAGCGCAAGACTACTTTTCGCAGGACCGCAGGACGTCTTCGAAACCCATCGCGAGGTGTTTGCGGCGCTGGGCGCATCTACTTGGCTCGGCGAGGACCACGGCCGCGCCGCGGCCTTCGACATGTCGCTGCTTGATCTGTTCTGGACATCAGTCAGCGGGTTCCTGCACGCGCTGACGGTGGCCAGGGCCAACGGCATCACGCCGAGTGAATTGCTGCCTCATGCCCAAGGCATCGTCGATATTCTGCCGCCGATCTTCGAGGAATTCGCCGAGCGCATCGAAGCCGGCAGACACGACAACAGCAGCGCGCCGGTGTCTTCCGTCGCCGCGTCGGTCAGGCACTTGATTGCGGCGTCGCAGGATGCCGGTGTGGATGCCGGCGCACTGGAAGCGTTCCGCGGTTACGTCGACGCGGCGGTCGCCGAGGGCTACGGCGCCGAGGAGTCCAGCCGGATCGCAGCAGCGATGGCCCGTCGCTAAGCGGGTGGCACCGTGGCGTGTGAGGCGCCGCAAATGAACAGGGCCAGCCGGGCGGGCTTGTCGCTGGGGTTCTTCCACCGGTGCCGCGTCCCGTTCTGCACGACCGTGTCACCCGGATGCAGGGTGACCTCGGCGCCGTCGTCGAGCTCGAGCACGATCGTGCCCTCCAAGACCACCTCGAAGTCGATCGTGTCGGTCGTATGCATGCCGGGATCCGACGGGTCCAGGTAGCGAAGCAGGCCCGGTAGCTTGGCCTCCACGTCCGCCAACGCTGCCTCGTCTGCCGCGCCGGGCTGTTCGGCGCCGGGCTCCACCGTGAAGATGCCGAAGCGGAACCCGCCGATCGGTGGGAAGTAGGTACGCCACTCGGGCATGGTGCCGTCATCAGGAAACTGTGGGGTCTTGTCCGCGCCCCACAACAGATACGGCTGGAACTGCGGCATCATCGTCGTTGTGACGGGCCCTACCATCTCGTCGCTGACGAACACTGACTTGCCGGACGCGTTGTGCCCGGTGACAACTCGGCGGACATTCATGTCGTCAGTCAAGCACCGCGGCCAGGAATTCGTGGCAATGTCTGCGTCATGGACCAGAAGCCGCCCACCGCCGTCATCGAATCCGCGAACAGCGAGCACCTGACGCACCTGCCGTTCGAGGACACCCAGGACTTCGAGGACACCGACCGTGGCTTCATCGGTGCCCTCGAACCCTGCGTCGTGAAGGCCGCCGACGGAAGAGTGGTGTGGGACAACGACGTTTACGCCTTCCTCGACACCGAGGTGCCGACGAGTGTTCACCCCAGCCTGTGGCGGCAGAGCCAGCTGTGCGCCAAACAGGGTCTCTACGAGGTGGTCGAGGGGATCTACCAGGTCCGCGGGCTCGACCTGTCCAACATCAGCTTCATCGAAGGCGACACCGGGGTGATCGTCATCGACCCGCTCGTCTCCACCGAGACGGCCGCCGCCGCGCTGAAGCTGTATCGCAGCCATCGTGGAAATCGCGCCGTCAGCGCTGTTATCTATACCCACAGCCACGTCGATCATTTCGGTGGCGTGCTCGGCGTGACCACCCAGGCCGACGTCGACGCGGGCCGGGTGGCAGTGCTCGCGCCAGAGCATTTCACGGAACATGCTGTGCAGGAGAACGTCTATGCAGGCACCGCGATGGCGCGGCGTGCTGCCTATATGTATGGCGCGGCGCTGGACCGCGGCCCGCAGGGGCAGGTGGGTTGCGGACTCGGACAGGTCGGCTCGACGGGTGAGGTCGGCCTGATCGTGCCGACCGTCGACATCCGCGAAACCGGTGAGACGCACACCATCGACGGTGTCGAGATCGAGTTCCAGATGGCACCCGGCACCGAGGCGCCCGCCGAGATGCACTTCTACTTCCCGCGATTCCGCGCGTTGTGCATGGCCGAAAACGCCACCCACAATCTGCACAACCTGCTGACGCTGCGCGGTGCACTGGTCCGCGATCCACACGGGTGGGCGGGTTACCTGACCGAGGCCATCGATCGCTTTGCCGACCGCGCCGACGTGGTGTTCGCCTCGCACCACTGGCCGACCTGGGGCCGCGACCAGATCGTCGAATTCCTTTCCCTGCAACGCGATATGTACGCCTACCTGCACGACCAGACGCTGCGACAGCTGAACCAGGGTTTCACCGGAATAGAGATCGCGGAGAACTTCCAGATGCCGCCGGCTCTGCACAAGGCGTGGCACACCCACGGCTACTACGGCTCGGTCAGCCACAATGTCAAGGCGGTCTACCAGCGCTACATGGGTTGGTTCGACGGCAACCCTGGCCGACTCTGGGCGCATCCGCCCGAAGCCATCGGGCCGCGCTATGTCGACGCCATCGGCGGCATCGACCGCGTCGTCGACTTCGCGCGCAAGGCTTTCGAAGAGGGCGACTTCCGTTGGGCAGCAACGCTGCTCGACCATGCGGTATTCACCGACCAGAACCACGCGGCGGCACGAGAGCTGTACGCCGACACCCTTGAACAGCTCGCCTACGGCGCAGAGAACGCCGTCTGGCGCAACTTCTTCCTCGCGGGCGCGACCGAGCTCCGCGAAGCCAACTTCGGAACTCCGACGGTGGCGGCGTCGCCGTCAATCATCGGCCAACTGACACCCGAGCAGCTGTTCGACACCTTCGCGATCAACATCAACGGACCCAGGGCTTGGGATCTCGATGTCGCGGTCGACATCATCTTCCTCGACGTCGACACCAACTACCGGCTGACCCTGCGCAACGGTGTACTGGTGTACCGCAAAGTGCCCGCCGACGCATCCACCGCCAACGCGAGGCTCAAAGTCGCAAACAAGCTGCGGCTCATGGCACTTGCGGCGGGAGACAACGATTCGCCAGGACTGGTGATCAGCGGAGACGCGGGCGCGCTGGCGTCGATCATCGGGGTGCTCGACCGGCCCGACCCGAACTTCAACATCGTCACCCCTTAGCGATGTTGCGACTCCAATAGCGCGGCACGTCAAGCGGGCCCAACAAGCCGGGCCGCGCTTGGCACACTGCCGGGATCGAGTTGAGCACCGGCATCGCGGACAACGTGTCGCCACCGGGGCCGAAGCTCAACTCGACGGCGTAGCTGGGATCGCCCTCGACTTCGATGCGGAAAGCCAAGTCCACCGGGGCGTACGGCTGCTTCCACTGCTTGCCGACGTCGCGGGCGACGCAGTCCACATGCTCGACGACCGCGAACGGCTTGCCGCGCGACAGCGCTTGATATTCGAAGTGCACGACGGACGCTGTGCCCGCCGCGACGGTGCCGAAGCCGGTCTCGACGTCATGGTCCACGCTGTCGGTCTCATACACCACGCGCGTTTCCTCGACCTCGACACCGAGCACCTCGGCCAGCTGGTACAGCGTCGGCGCCCACATCGTCTCGATGAAACCGCCGGTCACCAGCAGCGGCTGAAACCCGGGCGGCTTGCCGAAGCCGAAGTACTCCCGGCAGACGAACTCCGCGGTGTAGTCACCCCACCAGCCCAGCTCCATGACCCGGATACAGTCGATGCGGTTCGCGACGGCTAACGCCGTGATCGCCAGATCGGTTGTCGCCCAACCGGGATCGATGCCGGTGAAGAAGCAGCTGCTGTTTCCGGCGCGACACGCGGCCTCGATAGGCATGCGAAACTCGGGTGGCGTGGTGGCGGGGTGCGCGATCGCGAAGCCGGAAAACGTAACGACGTTGGTGCCCCGCTCCAGGAACGGGACGAGGTCGGAGATCGCGTCGGCTTCGCGGCCGATGCTGTTGCCGAAGTAGGTAAGGCAGTCGGCGCCGAGGTCGACTAGCTCGGACCAGTCGTTGGTGGTGGTGACGCCGACGGCGTCCAGGCCGCCGAGCTCGCCCGAGTCGCGACCGGCCTTCTCGGGCGTGCTGACGTAATGACCCACGAGCTTCAGCTCGGGATCGTTGATGATCGCCTTCAGCGCGGTCGCGCCGATGTTGCCGGTGCCGCAATGCACCACGCTGTAACCCACTGGCTTACTGTAACACCGACAGTAGCGGCACACCGAGTGGCCACCTAATGCACGCTTCGGCGCGATTCGCGTGTCATAACTGGCCACTCGGGGAACTACGGGATTCCGCCGTCGACGCGGATGATCGATCCGCTGGTGTAGCTCGACGCGTCTGACGCCAGATACAGGACGGCGCCGATGATCTCGGGTGGATTGCCGAGCCGCTTGAGTGCGAAGTTCTGCGCGCCCTTCGTCGTCTTCGGGATATCCCAGGCCTTGCTGATGTCGGTCAGGAAGGGCCCGGGCATCAACGTGTTGACTCGGACGGTCGGCCCGAAGGCCAGTGCGAGCCCCTCGGTCAACGCGTTGAGCCCGGCCTTGGCGGCCGAGTACGGCAGCTGCTCCGGGCGGGGACGTCGTGACCCGCTCGAGCTGACGTTGATGATCGAACCGCCGCCGTCGGCCACCATCCGCTCGGCCACGAGTGTCGACAAGCGGAACGGGCCTTTGAGGTTGAGGTTGACCACGGCGTCGAACAGTTTCTCGGTGACCGAACTCAACGATTCGTAGAGCGGCGACATGCCGGCGTTGTTGATAAGGACGTCGACCTTGCCGAACCGCTCGTAGGCGGCGTCCACTAGTCCGTCGAGCTCATCCCACCGCCCGACGTGCACCTGGTAGGGCAATGCAGCGCGACCCGTCGCGGCTTCGATCTCCTTGGCAGTCTCCACGCAGGTCTCGTACTTGCGGCTGGCGATGACCACGTCGGCCCCGCAGCTGGCGGTTGCGAACGCCATCTCGCGGCCCAGGCCGCGGCTGCCGCCGGTGATCAGCACCACCCGGTCAGTGAGATCGAACAGTTCGTCGGCATAGCCCATCTGTGTGCTCCTTATTGGTCGCGGACCGTCTCGCGAATCACTCGGTGGATGAACCCGAGCTTGGCAACTACCGGTTCGGGGATCTCGAACGGGTAGAGGGGATTCTTGCCCATCGCAGTGTTCACCCGGTTGAAGAACAACGAGATCCATCGCCAGTCGAACAGCAGCCGCTGTATCGGCACGTCGTCATAGGACTCCAGCGGAACGATGTCCCGCGGCGCCGAGAACCGGACGCGGTCGGCCTGTAACACCATGCCCGCCTCGCGGCTGGTGTCGATGGTGTCGGCGATGTGGAGGTAGTGGGCGAAGCACTCGGCGAAGTCCTCCCATGGATGCATGGTGGCGTACTCCGAAATGAACGTCGCGTCCCAGCCGTCAGGCGCACCGAACTTGTAGTGTCGCGCGATGGCATCGCTGTAGCTGGCGCGCTCATCGCCAAACAGCCTGCGGCACTCGTCGAGGTATTTGCTTGCGCCAGAACCACTCTCGACCAGAACGTGCTGGTAGTAGTGGCCGACTTCGTGGCGGAAGTGGCCGAGCATCGTCCGGTACGGCTCGCCGAGCCGTACCCGCAACGACTCGCGGTAGTCGTCCAGGGATTCGACGAGGTCGATGGTGATCACGCCTCCTGCGTGTCCGATCGTCACCTTCTCGCCGGTGCTGTAGCTGGATACGAGATCGAACGCCAGGCCGCCATCGTGGTGCCAGAACGGGTCGATGGGCAGCCCGATGTCGCCGAGTTGGTAAACGAGGCGGCGTAACGACCTCGCAGTGGGTACAAGCTTCTCGCGCGCCAACGTGTCATCGGCGTCGGGCTCGCGCCGTATCAGCGAGTCGGCCAGGCACCGGCCCCGTTCGTCGGGCGACTGTTCCTCGGGGGCCAGCCAGTTGCAGCCCAGCGTCTCACTCCGTGTGCAGCGAACCCAGCGCTGGCCGCCAACTTGGGCCACATCGTCGGCAACCGGCTGCATCGACCTCGTCGGCAGGTGAAAGCCGAGCGTGGTGTGGCAGGTGGCGCACTGGTCCGACTCGAACGCAGCGAAGGCATTGCACACTGGGCAGGCGAATGCGCGCACGGGCCCTATGGTGACACGGTGCAACTCCTACTCATCAGGCACGCGCTTCCGCTGCGCAGCGAGCCGGGTCTGGGCTCGGACCCCGACCTGTCCGAGGAGGGCATCGAGCAGGCCAAGCGGCTGCCCGATGCGCTGGCGCGCTTCCCGATCACGCGGCTGGTCAGCAGCCCGCAGCGCCGGTCGATCCAGACGGCGCAGCCGGTTGCCGACGCACTCGGGCTGACCGCCGAGATCGATGACCGGCTCGCGGAGTACGACCGCGACATGGAGCACTACATCCCCATCGAGCAGATCGCCGCCGAGTTTCCCGAGGAGCTGGCGCGACTGGCCCAGGGGCATCTGCCCAGCACTGTCGACGAGACCGCGTTCCTGGATCGGATCAACGCGGGGATCGCCGACCTGGTTGCCTCGGGCGACCACGAGGACACCATCGCGGTCTTCACCCACGGCGGCGTGATCAACGGGCTGCTGCACAACATTCTTGCCACCGAGAAGATCCTGTGCGTCAACGTCGACTACGCCGGCGTCACCCGACTGCTTTCCTCACGCGAGGGCAACCTGTATGTGGCCGCCGTCAACGGCACCGAGCACGTATGGGATCTGCTGCCGCGAAATCAGCGGTGGTAGGAAAGTCCGGTGACTACTTCGCTCGAAGGCCTGGACCTCGACGCCCTGGACCGCCATCTGCAGTCCGTCGGCATCGCGCGTAGCGGCGAACTGCGCGCCGAGCTGATCTCCGGCGGCCGGTCCAACCTGACGTTCCTGGTTTTCGACGACGCATCCAAGTGGGTGTTGCGCAGGCCGCCGCTGCATGGCCTGACGCCGTCGGCCCACGACATGGCCCGCGAGTACAAGGTGGTGGCCGCGCTGGCCGACACCCCGGTGCCGGTGGCACGCGCCATCACGATGCGCAACGACGACTCGGTGCTGGGTGCGCCGTTCCAGATGGTCGAACACGTGCCGGGGCGGGTCGTGCGCCATGACGACGAGCTCGAGAAGCTCGGCGACAACGCCGTCATCAGCGACTGCGTCGACGCGCTGATTCGGGTGCTCGCCGATCTGCACGCCGTCGACCCGGAGGCGGTCGGGCTCGGTGATTTCGGAAAGCCCACCGGCTATCTCGAACGCCAGGTGCGACGTTGGGGCGGGCAATGGGAACTCGTTCGGCGCGAAGAGGATCCTTGCGACGCGGACGTCAAGCGGCTGCATTCGGCTCTGGCAGAAGCGATTCCGCCGCAGAGCCGCAGCTCGATCGTGCACGGCGACTACCGCATCGACAACACGATTCTGGATGCGCAGGACGCCACCAAGGTGGTGGCCGTATTGGACTGGGAGATGTCCACATTGGGCGATCCGCTGAGCGACGCCGCGTTGATGTGCGTGTACCGCCATCCGATGTTCAACATCATCCACGCGTCCTCGGCCTGGGCGTCGCCGCTGATGCCGGAGGTCGACGAACTCGCGAACCGGTATTCGCAGTCGTCGGGACAGTCGCTGGATAACTGGGACTTCTATATGGCCCTGGGCTACTTCAAGGTGGCGATCATCGCGGCGGGCATCGCATTTCGGGCCCGCATGGGCGGTGGTGTCGCCAAGGACACCGATCAGGTGGACAAGGCGGTGGGCCCGCTGATCGCGGAGGGCCTCAACGTAATCGGCAGAGGTTAGAAGCCGGCCTTCAAGTTCTTCTTCGCCGCCCGACGCAGTTGCACGATGCGCGCCGAACCCGCCGCGACCGTCAGCAGACCGCCGCACACCGCGGCCAGAAGAATCCCCACACCCACGGGCAGGTTCCACTCCCATGCGAAGAAGTGGATGGTCGCCGAATCCGTGTTCTGCAGGATGAAAACGAGCAGCAGGATCAGGATCACGAATCCGACGATGAGCGCCGACCACAGGGCCGCCGCTCGGGTGAACTTGACCGCCGACTCGGGCGAAACGAAGTATTCGCCGGGTGTGGCGGTGGGTTCGGGTGGTGTCCCCCTCGACGATTCCGGCAGTGCGGCGGACGACGGCTGCTGTTCAGCCGGATCGCTGGTCATGACTCCATCTTTGCCCCTTGGTGCGTCGAATGAAACCACCGGGGCGCTCACGGTGAGCCAAAGCGTGGCATCTGGTCTCACATGCCGCTAGGGTCCGGGGGAGCTAGCGCGCCGAGAGGACATTGGCATGTCGAGCACGCGTAGGTCGAGTCTGGCAATCCTGGCATCTCTTCTCGCCCTGATAGCCACAGCGTGCGGCAGCTCGAACCCACTTGGCGGTGGCACGGTATCCGGTGACCTCAAGTCGATCGTCGTGGGGTCCGCGGACTTCCCGGAGTCGAAGATCATCGCCGAGATCTGGGCGCAGGCGTTGGAGGCAAACGGCTTCACCGTCGGCACGCAGTACGGCATCGGCAGCCGCGAAACCTACATTCCCGCGGTCCGGGACCACTCCATCGACCTGATTCCCGAATACACCGGCAACCTGCTGCAGTACTTCGACAAGAACACCAAGGTGACCACGCCGGAGGCAGTTGAACTGGCGCTGCTGCGCGTTTTGCCCGGCGATCTGTCGATCCTGACGCCGTCGCCGGCGGAGGACACCGACACCGTCACGGTCAGTCAGCCGACCGCGCAGAAATGGAAACTCAAGTCCATCGCCGATCTGGCGGCGCATTCACCCGAGGTGAAATTCGGGGCGCCGTCGGAGTTCCTGAACCGCACCGAAGGCCTTCCGGGACTCAAGGCCAAGTACGGCCTCGATGTCTCGCCCAACAACTTCGTCGCGATCAGCGACGGAGGAGGACCCGCGACCGTACGCGCACTGCTCGACGGAACCGTCACGGCGGCCGACATATTCAGCACCTCACCGGCGATCCGGCAGAACAACTTGGTCGTCCTCGAGGACCCGAAGAACAATTTTCTCGCCGCCAATGTCGTTCCGCTGGTGAGTTCTCAGAAGAAGTCCGATCAGCTCAAGACGGTGCTTGACGCCGTCAACGCCAAGCTGACCACCGACGACCTCATCGAACTCAACACCGTGACATCCGGGAACGCGGGCATCGACCCGGAAGACGCTGCACGAAAATGGGTCCAAGACAACGGGTTTGACAAACCCCTCCAGGGATGAGCGCATGATCACCTTCGACGGCGTCACCAAGCAATACCCCGACGGCACGGTCGCCGTCGACGACATCACCCTCGAGGTGCCCGACGGGACGTTGACGGTCTTCGTCGGGCCGTCCGGCTGCGGCAAGACAACGTCGATGCGGATGATCAACCGGATGATCGAGCCGACGTCGGGAACCCTGACGGTCAACGGCGACGACGTCACCAAGGTCGATCCGGTCAAGCTGCGCTTGGGAATCGGCTACGTGATCCAAAGCGCAGGGCTGATGCCGCATCAGCGGGTCATTGACAACGTCGCGACGGTGCCGGTGCTGAAAGGCGAATCGCGGCGGACAGCTCGGAAGGCGGCGCTCGGCGTGCTGGAACGCGTCGGCCTCGACCCTAAACTGGCCAATCGCTTCCCGGCTCAGTTGTCCGGCGGTCAGCAGCAGCGCGTCGGCGTGGCTCGCGCCTTGGCTGCCGATCCGCCAATCTTGTTGATGGACGAGCCGTTCAGCGCCGTAGACCCCGTCGTGCGTGAAGAGCTGCAAGCCGAGATCCTGCGGCTACAAGGTGAATTGCGAAAGACGATCGTGTTCGTCACCCACGACATCGACGAGGCACTCAAGCTCGGCGACAGGGTCGCGGTGTTCGGCCGCGGCGGCGTGCTGGAGCAGTATGACGAACCGTCTCGTGTGCTGTCGAACCCGGCAGGCGATTTCGTCGCGGGTTTCATCGGCGCCGACCGCGGCTATCGCGGGTTGCAGTGGCGGCACTCGACCGGCCTTCCGCTGCACGACATTCGAACCGTCGGCGAAGACGAGATCGAGGGTCTCACATTGGGCCCAACCGACTGGGTGTTGATCGTCAAGTCCGATCGAACGCCGTTCGGCTGGATCAACGCCGAGGGTGTGGACGTGCGCCGCAAAGGCGGTTCCCTCTACGACAGCACGTATGGCGGCGGATCGCTGTTCCGTCCCGACGACTCGCTGCGGCAGGCCCTCGATTCGGCGTTGTCGTCGCCGTCCGGTCTGGGCGTGGCGGTCGACGGCGATGGCCGCCCGATCGGCGGGGTGCTGGCCGACGATGTGTTGGCCGCGCTGAATGCGCAGCGGCCTGAAGCGTTGCCGAAACTCGGCTCAGCCGAGGAAGGTTGAGCGTGCGCTATCTGCTCACCCATCTCGACGACGCCTGGGCGTTGACGGTGATTCATCTTCGACTGTCGCTGATTCCGATCGTGCTTGGCCTGCTGATCGCGGTCCCGCTGGGGGCGCTGATCCAGCGCACCACCACTCCTCGCCGATTGACGACAATCATCGCCAGCATCATCTTCACGATCCCGTCGCTGGCGTTGTTCGTCGTGCTGCCGCTGATCATCCCGACCCGCATCCTCGACGAGGCGAATGTCATTGTCGCGCTGACGCTGTACACGACGGCGCTTTTGGTGCGAGCGGTGCCCGAGGCGCTCGACAATGTGCCCGAGCCGGTGCGCGACGCGGCCACCGCCGTCGGCTACAAGCCACTCGTCCGGATGCTCAAAGTCGAACTACCACTGTCGATTCCGGTGCTGGTGGCCAGCCTGCGCGTCGTCGCCGTCACCAACATCTCGATGGTGTCGGTCGGCTCGGTGATCGGTGTCGGCGGGCTGGGCACGTGGTTTACCGACGGGTATCAGTCCGACAAGAGTGACCAGATCATCGCGGGCATCATCGCGATCTTCGTGCTCGCGATCGTGATCGACACGCTGATCATGCTCGGCGGCCGGTTGCTCACGCCGTGGACACGCGCGAGTCGCGTCGCCCGACCGAAAGTGCAGGCGGCGGCATGAACTTCCTGCAGCAAGCGTTGTCGTACATCTTCACTGCGGCCAACTGGGGTGGGCCCGCCGGGCTGGCCGCCCGGATCGCCGAACACCTGCAGTACACCGTCGTCGCGGTGTTGGTGTCGGTCTTGATCGCGGTGCCGATCGGGATGCTCATCGGGCATACCGGCCGTGGCACGTTCCTCATCGTCACAGGGGTCAACGCGCTTCGCGCACTGCCCACGCTGGGTGTGCTGTTGCTGGGTGTGCTTTTGTGGGGCCTAGGTTTGGTGCCGCCGACGGTTGCGCTGATGTTGCTGGGCATTCCGCCACTGTTGGCCGGAACCTACGCGGGGATCGCGAATGTCGACCGTGCGGTCGTCGACGCCGCCCGATCGATGGGAATGACGGAGTCGCGGGTGCTGCTGCGCGTCGAGGTGCCGAACGCGATGCCGCTGATCCTCGGCGGGCTGCGCACGGCGACGCTGCAGATCGTCGCGACCGCGACCGTCGCGGCGTACGCGAGCCTCGGCGGCCTCGGTCGCTATCTGATCGACGGCATCAAGGTGCGGCAGTTCTACCTCGCGTTGGTCGGTGCGCTGATGGTGACCGCGCTGGCGTTGATCCTCGACGCCGCGCTGGCTTTCGCAGTGTGGGCCTCGGTGCCCGGCTCTGGCCGACTGCGTCGGATGCCGCAGCCGTTGCTCGGCGATGAGGTCATCCTCGAGTCCGGATCGCGCGCACAAACGACTTCGGTAGCACGCTACGAACGAGGGATCCTTCGCCTACGGTAGAGGGGTGAGTGAAGCAGGCGGCTCTGAAAGCACATCTGCCTGGCCGGCGACCCTGACCTGGCGTGCGCATGACGTTCCGCGGATGGAATCCGTACGGGTTCAGCTGTCGGGCAACCGCATCAAGGCCTACGGCCGAATCGTCGCGGCCGCGACGCCGTCGCACCCGGCGTTCTCCGCGTCCTACGACTTGGTGACCGACGAGGCTGGCGGGACCAAGCGGCTGTCGTTGACCGTCACACTTGCCGAGCGCGAGCGTCAGCTGTCCGTCGCGCGTGACGAAGAGAACATGTGGCTGGTTCAGCACCACACCGGCGAGTCGAAACGCGCGGCGTATGACGGCGCGCTCGATGTCGATCTGATCTTCAGCCCGTTCTTCAACGCGCTGCCGATCCGGCGTACCGGGCTCTATCAGCGGACCGATTCGATCACCGTGCCGGTGGTCTACGTGCGGATACCCGAGATGACGGTGGACCCGGCGGTGATCAGCTACAGCAGCGCGCCCGACGGGATCAAGCTGCATTCGCCGGTCGCCGAAACGACGATCAGGGTCGACGACGAGGGTTTCATCCTCGACTACCCAGGGTTGGCAGAGCGGATCTGATCACGCCGCCCGCACGCCCCGCGGCGGCGAGTTCCTGGCGCCAGTTCTCCGCCCCGATGACGATGGTGACGATCTCGGGTCTGCTGAAGCTGTCGTAGCGGGTACGGGCGGCGTTACCGGCCTCGACCAGGTCGGACAGCGGGCTCTTCGCGGCCAGCGCGTCGCGCGCATTGCCCAGTAGGTCGAGGGCGCGCTCCAGTACGGGCAGCAGCTGGTCCGCATTGGCCTCGCACATGGCTCGCACCAAGTCAGGCGCGGTGGCCGCCACCCGGGTGCCGTCGCGGAACGATCCCGCGGCGAGCGCGAAGGCCAGCGGAACCTCGCCGGCGGTGATCGCCAGCGCCTCGGCGAGCAGGTGGGGCAGATGCGAGATGGTGGCGGCGGCCGCGTCGTGCTCGTCGGAACGAGCCGGGACGACGACGGAGCCGCAGTCCAGCGCGAGGTTCATCACCATCGCCCAGATGTCGGCGTCGACGTGGTCGTCGACGCTGATCACCCAGGGCGCACCGACGAAGAGCCGTGCATTGCCGGCCGACCAGCCCGAGTGGGCCGTCCCGGTCATCGGATGACCTCCGACGAAGCGCTCCAGTAAGCCAAAGGACCGAACTTCGTCCAGTACGCAATGCTTCACGCTGGTCACGTCGGTCAGCGGGCACTCCGGCGCGGAGTCGCGGATTCGGCCCAGCATCTGCGACAGGGCGGGCACAGGCACGGCGAGCACGATCAACGCGTTGCTGTCTGCGGCGCGCGCCAGCGCCTCGTCGAGGTTCTCGGTGGCGTCGAACCCGTCGAACTTCGCCGCCTGGACGCCGTCGATGGAGCGGTTGTATCCGAAAACCTCGCGTCCGGCCGCCGCGGCGGCGCGCATTACGGAGCCCCCGATTAGTCCCAGACCCACCACACAAATGGGTGTGTTTGTCACCCTTCCAGGTTGGCACATCGCCGGCATCGCCCGACGTCAGGCTTGGTCTCGATTGCTGGTCAAGCCTCGGCGTCGCGACTACCGTTAGCCCACATGGGAGCACAGAGTGCACCGGCGCAGGGCCAGGCCGCCGACATGCCCGACGGCTTCGGCGTCGCCGTCGTGCGCGAGGACGGCAAATGGCGTTGCTCGGCGATGCGCCGGGCGGCTCTGACCAGCTTGACCGCCGCTGAGACCGAACTGCGCGAATTGCGTAGTGCGGGCGCAGTTTTCGGGTTGCTTGATGTTGACGATGAGTTCTTTGTGATCGTGCGCCCTGCGCCCGCGGGTACGCGGCTGCTGCTCTCGGACGCGACTGCGGCGTTGGACTACGACATCGCCGCCGAAGTGCTGGAAAAGCTCGACAACGACATCTCTCCGGAGGAGCTCGAAGACGCCGACCCGTTCGAGGAGGGCGATCTCGGGCTGCTCGCTGACGTCGGCCTGCCGGAAGCGGTGCTAGGCGTCATTCTCGACGAGTCCGACCTGTACGCCGACGAGCAGCTGGGCCGGATCGCGCGGGAGATGGGATTCGCCGACGAGCTGTCGGCCGTGCTCGACCGCCTGGGTCGGTGAAAACCGACGAAGACCTGATCAGGGTTGCGTTAGAGGCCGCTGGTGCCGCTGGACCGCGGGACGTGCCGGTCGGCGCGGTGATCGTCGCCGCGGACGGGACCGAACTGGCGCGGGCGGCCAACATGCGCGAGGAGATCGGTGATCCGACCGCGCATGCCGAGATCCTGGCGATGCGGGCCGCGGCGGCCGTTTTGGGTGACGGATGGCGGCTGGAAGGCACCACGATGGCGGTGACGGTGGAGCCGTGCACGATGTGTGCCGGCGCGCTGGTGATGGCGCGGGTGGCGCGGCTGGTGTTCGGCGCGTGGGAACCGAAGACGGGGGCGGTCGGGTCGCTGTGGGACGTGGTGCGCGACCGGCGGCTCACGCACCGGCCGGAAGTTCGTGGAGGAGTGCTGGCGTCCGAGTGCGCGGCGCCGCTGGAGGCGTTCTTCGCGCAACAGCGATTGGATTAGCGCCACGGTGGGCCGGTAAGCTGCCACGCGGTGGCGTGTCCGAGCGGCCTAAGGAGCACGCCTCGAAAGCGTGTGACGGGTAACCCCCGTCCGAGGGTTCAAATCCCTCCGCCACCGCCAAAGCCAAACACCTGTTACCGCAGGTAGAAGGCCGCCCGTGCTGTGGTGGGGCTCGGCCACCGGCTTGGATTCGGCAGACCCACGCTGCCGAAGAAAAATCGACAAGCCGATGATCGCTGC
>DASRJA010000429.1:0-27328 GCA_035649695.1 Mycobacterium sp.
TCGACGACGACATGCTGCTGGCGTGGGACGTTCCGTGTTGCCGTTGAGTGTGTTTGGTGACACCCCGGGTCGGATTCCGGCGAAGTGCCAGGTAGGGGCGTGTCTGTTGTGGGATTCTGCGAGGGTGTCCGCTGACCGGGCAGCTGCTCCTTCGGGGGTGGTGACGTTTTTGTTCACCGACATTGAGGGTTCGACCCGTCGGTGGGAGGCCGTTGCCAGGTCGCCAAGGCGCGACATCCTGGAACGGCGGGCTCGGGAGAACGCCGTCGACTTCGTCGAGGGTGTGGCCACCGCGCTCACGCCCATTGCGTTCAGACGTTCATGGTGAAAAGTTATGAGACCCTTGTCGACTCGGACACCAGGGTCGATGTGAACACCGGCATCGTCGCGGCGAGTCGGCTCCAGGCCGTGATCGAGCCCAGGGACTACAGCATCGATATCGCCGAGATGGTGGCACGGATTCCACGGCGCCAGGCCCGATGTGCATGAGCAGCGCGCCTGACGTGTTTTCGCTGACCACACCGGCATCGGCCGAACTGTCACCGGTCACGGTTTCCAGCAATGGGCAGTTCGGATTACGTCGATGAACGTCATTCTGTTCGTGTTCGCCGGCCGCAAGCAGAACATGGAACTCCAGCTCCCGCTAGTCAGGCGCATCATTACTGAGCATCCCAATGTCCAATATCACGTGTGGAATCTGTCGCGTAATGACGACGACAATCTTTACCTCCGAGCCATCGAGGGTGATCGCATCAACGTCTTGAATGACTATTTTGGCATCGCCCCGTGGTTGGGATTCAATGCCGTATATCGTCACTACGCTCACAACCCCAAGTACCGGGATCACCTATTCGTGAAGGTGGATGATGATGTCGTATTCATTGAAACGGGCCGGTTCGGGGAGTTCGTTGAGGCCGTGAACGGCAATCGCGCGTCAGTGGTGACCGCGAAAGTCGTCAACAACGGGGCATGCACGCCCACGGAGCCGGGGTTGTGGAGCGGCTTCGAAGCCCTTTCCTTGCCGTTGTTGGATGTTCACCTTAGCGGTGAGTACGCCGTGATGAGCCACACCTACATGTTCAAGCACTGGCGCGAAATGGTCGGCCAACCAGTTAAACTCATCAAGACCCGCGACTGGTTGTCAATCAACACGATTGGCTATGACTGGCATATGGTCCGCAAAATAGCACGCCGCATCGGGACACCATCGCCGGGGGATATCGCGGGCCGCAGCTTCACCCCCAGAATCAAGATCGGCGATGAGGGCATGGTGAACATGCTGCCGCGCTTGATTTTTCAAGGGTTTCTGACCGCTCATCTTTCATTTGGCCCACAGCACGCCCATCTGACCGATGCCCAGTTGTCACTGTGGCGGAAGCGTTACGCCGCAATCGGACAGCAGTATCTCGACGCATGAAAGTCGCCATCGTCATCCCTTTCAGAGACCGCGGTAATGACCCACTGCGCCCGGCCAATCTGAGGTGCGTCATCGAGCATTGGGACGGCTGCGATGTGCCTGTCTGGCTCAGCGACGACGGGCGGGTGGGAGACGCACAGTTCAACAGGTCGCAGGCCTACAACCGCGGCGCCTGGTTCGTAGATGCGGATGTGGTCGTGTTCGCAGAGGCCGACATGCTGGTGCCCTACAGCCAGATACGGCAGGCCGTCGCGATGGCGGCAGCGGCCCCGGGTCTGGTGGTGCCGTTCATCCAGTACCGCTACCTCACACGCGAAGACTCCGGCCTGGTCCGCGCGCACGACATCGAGCCCGGCGACTGCATCCCGGAATCCATCATGGACAACGGCGAGAGCATCGGCGCCATCAACGTCGTCAGTCGCGAGACGCTGGACGCGATCGGCCAGTGGGATGAGGTCTTCGAGGGGGCCTGGTACGACGACGTGGCGATGAAGATCGCCTTCGAGGTGTGCGCAGGCCCCACCCGGTGGGTCGGTGGCCCGGCCTGGCACCTTTGGCATAAACCAGGTTTGGGTGGGTCGCAACTAACCGCAGAAGACAAGGCTGCTACTGCCCGGAATAAAGAGCGATTAGAGCTATATCGACAGGCCACCACCCCCGAGCGTATCCGCGAGCTGACTGCGGGTCGGCTCTAGCTTCGCTGGGGTGTCGATGAAGGTGGCGAAGTAGGTCATGTCCAGCGCCAGCCCGGTCGGGTCGAGCCCGAACTCGGTGACCATGCGGCGGGCAAGGCGGGTCTCGATCTCGCGCAGCTGCCCCTCGCCGAGGCGGTCCATCGCGTCCCAGAACCGACGGTGATCCACCGCGGCCCGGTTCAGCCGCACCCACCGCGGGGTTGCGATCAGGACATGCAGTGAAGCTACTGCTATCCCGGAGGGACTTGCGGCGGTTATCGCGGACCGGCCTGAACGTCGACCTTCGAGGCGCTGAAAGTGCTTGCCGCACAGACTGATCAGCGGTTAGACAGGATTAGACGCGGGCGAGTTCGCCGCCTTCCACCCTGCTCAGCCGCCACTCACCGTCGCCGAGCAGTTCCAAATGCCCCTCGTGATGCTGGCCGACAGTGCTGCGGTGGGTGACACTGACCAGGACTGTGTCCGGGAGCTCGGTGCGCACCATGTCGTACAGCATGAACTCCAAGCCCTCGTCGAGCGCGGATGTCGCCTCGTCGAGGAATGCCACCTTGGGTTTGGTCAACAGGATGCGCGCGAACGCAATGCGCTGCTGCTCGCCAGGCGAGAGCACGTTGGCCCAGTCGGCCACTTCGGAGAGACGCTGTGAGCACTGCGGCAGCGCCACCTTTGTCAGCACACGGTGCAGTTCCTCGTCGGGAATCTCGCCGGGTTCCTTGGGGTAGGACACCACCGCGCGCAGGTCACCGAGCGGTACATACGGCATCTGCGACAGGAACATCGTCTCGTTGGCGCCGCCGGGGCAGCGCAAGGTGCCTGTGGTGTACGGCCACAGTTGGGCCAGGCTGCGTAGCAGCGTGGTCTTACCGGCGCCCGACTTGCCGGTGATGATCAACGTGTCGCCAAGGTTCAGACGCAGATCCAGCGGCCGGATCAACTGCTCGCCGGCCGGCGTACGCACCTCGACATCATCGAGTTCGACCAGGCAGTCCCTGCTGGGCGTGACGGTCAGCGACGGCAGCGCGCGACCCTCCTCGTTGGCCGTCACCAGCCCGTGCAAGCGGATGATCGACGCGCGCCAGCCAGCGTAGCTGTCATAGGCGTTACGGAAGAACGACAGTCCGTTCTGGATGTTGCTGAACGCCGTCGCGGTCTGCGTGACGTCGCCGAACTTGATCTGCCCGGCGAACAGCCGCGGCGCCTGGATCAGCCACGGCGGCAGGACGATGAGCTGGCTGATTGAAAAGTTCCAGCCGAAGAAGCGGATCATGCGGTTGATGTAGCGCTTGTAGTTCGACACCACCGGTTGGAATCGCCGATGCAGCTGCAACCGCTCCGCGGCTTCGCCGCGGTAGAAGGCCACCGATTCCGCGGCATCCCGCAACCGCACCAGGGCGTAACGGAACGCGGCGTTGTACTTCTCGTTGTTGAAGCTCAGCCAGATGATCGGGCGGCCGATCCGGAATGCGACGATGGACGCGAGGAGGACGTACGCGAAACCGATCCAGAACATCGCCCTGGGCATGGTGACGCCGAACAGCGTCAAGTTCCCGGACAGGCGCCACAGGATCGCGGTGAACGAGATCACCGAGACGACGGCGTCGATCGCGCCGAACAGCAGCGTGTTTCCGGTGGTGTTGTTCGGGGTGTTGGGCAGCGGCCCGACTCCGGCTGTGAAGATGTCGATATCGGACTGGATGCGCTGGTCAGGGTTGTCGATCCGCTCGTCGATGAAGCGCCCGCGGTAATACGCCTGGCCGGTCAACCAGTCACCGGTCAGCCGGTCGGTGAGCCAGACCCGCCAGGCCAGCATGAACCGCTGCATCATGAACAGGTCGAGCATGACGCGGGCGATGTGCACGGTGGCCAGGATCGAGAAGATGCCCAGCGAGGTATAAAAGCCGTGCTTGCCAGATTCTTTGACCGCTTCGTCGCCTGCGCCGATGCCGGTGAACGCGGCCTGCGCCGCCGACATCATGTCGTTGCCCTGATAGCTGAACAACACGTTGAGGCGCACCCCGACGATCACCGACAGCAGCAGTGCCGCCAGCCACAGCCACACCTTCACGCTGTGCGGGCCGGTGAAGTAGGCGCCGGTGATGCGCCAGAACTGCCGGCCCCACGTCGTATAGCGCGCAATCAGTACCAGCACCACCAGGGTGCACACCGCGGCGATCGCCCACGCCCTGGCGATCCAGATCGCCGAATCGAACAGCGCGCGCCCCCAGTCGATCGAGAACGTAAACAGATCGTTCACCAGTGACTTCTCCTACCCCGGGGATCTCCCGTACTGGCAACTCTGCACCACATCATCGGCGTGGTTCCAGGCCCGCGACGTCGTCCGCGCCGGCGGCGTTGCCCGCATAGAGCAGGGTGGTGTGATCGAGGCCCAGCAGGGCGTACAACCGGATGGGGTCGCTGACCGCCTGGCGGGTCAGCCCTCTGGCGTCGGGCGCGCGGCCGCCTCCGTTCCCAGTCCGACGTGGCTGTGACGCGTCAGCGCACGAGCAAGCAGGGCGGCAAGGCCGGCTCCGCACGCCACACCGGCTAACTAGCCGGACCCGTCGAGGCCGGTGGTCGCTGCGAGGACACCGAAGAGCGCGAGCAGGCAGACGAAGCCGCTGAGCGGGCCGGTCGGGACCCGGCTGCGCACTTGACCAACCCGACGCACTGTGGCTCCGTATCTCAGGGGTACGAACAGTCATACGGTAAAGGCGACGCTTCGGTTCATCCGGGCGGGAAGAGGAGTATGCGGGTGCCTACGGAAGCGCGCGCGTTCTGGATCCTCGAGCCCGGCCGGGGCGAGATTCGCACGGTCGCGCTGCCGGAGCCCGGCCCGGGCGAGGTGCTGGTGCGCACGCTGCGGTCGGGGTTGAGCCGCGGCACCGAGGGACTGGTGTTCCGTGGCGGAGTCCCGCAGAGCCAGTACGACGTGATGCGGGCACCGTTTCAGGAGGGCGACTTTCCCGGCCCGGTGAAGTACGGCTACCTCAACGTCGGCGTCATCGAGCGCGGTCCCGACGAGCTCCAGGGGTGCACCGTCTTCTGTCTCTTCCCCCACCAGACGGCGTACGTCGTGCCTGCCGACGCCGTGGCAGTGGTCCCCGACGAGGTCCCGCCGGAGCGTGCCGTCCTCGCCGGCACGGTGGAGACCGCGGTCAACGCCCTATGGGACGCCGCACCGTTGGTCGGCGATCGGATCACGGTTGTCGGCGCCGGCATGGTCGGGTGCTGCGTCGCCCGGCTGGTCGGTGGCGTGCCGGGAACGCAGGTGACCCTCGTCGACGTGGACGACACGCGTGCGCACATCGCAGCCTCCCTCGGCGTTGGCTTCGCGCTGCCTGAGCACGCCCTCGGCGGTCAGGACCTGGTGTTCCACGCCAGTGCGACGTCGGCCGGACTGCAGCTCTCCCTGGCCCTGCTCGCTGCGGACGGCATGGTCGTCGACCTCAGCTGGTACGGCGACCAGCCGGTCCAGCTGTCCCTCGGTGGCGCCTTCCACTCCAGACGCCTCGGCATCCGGGCCAGCCAGGTCGGCGATGTCGCGGTGGCCCGGCGCGGCCGGCGTACCACGGGTGAGCGGCGCGCGCTCGCACTGGACCTGCTCCAGGATCCGGCCTTCGACGCACTGCTCACCGGCGCATCGACGTTCGACGAGCTGCCCGACGTGATGGCCCGACTGTCCGACGGCCGGCTCCGCGCGATCTGCCACACGCTGACCTACGACGAAGGGTAGGGCCGATGTTCAGTGTCACTGTTCGCGACCACGTGATGATCGCGCACAGCCTCCGCGGCGAAGTGTTCGGTCCCGCTCAGCGCCTTCACGGAGCGACATTCATCGTGGACGCGACCTTCTCCCGGGTCGAGCTCGACTCCGACGACATCGTGGTGGATATCGGCGGGGCCACCGAGGTGCTGCGTGACGTCCTGGCGGACCTCAACTACCGCAACCTCGACGAGGTGCAAGAGCTCGCGGGGCGCAACACAACCACCGAGGTCCTCGCGAAGCTGATCGCCGATCGGCTCGCCGGCCGTGTCGAGGGCGGCGGGCTCGGGGACTCCGCGAGTGGGCTGGCCCGGATCGCGGTAACCCTGCGCGAGTCGCACATCGCATGGGCGAGCTACGAAAGATCGTTGTGAGCGAGGTGCACGTCGTGGTCCCCGACGGAATCGACGACCCGCGGCGGCCGAGCGGCGGCAACGTGTACGACCGCCGGGCCTGTCGCGGGCTTTCCGCGCTTGGCTGGTCGGTCCACGAGCACACTTCGCCCGGCCGATGGCCCCGGCCCGACGGGCAGGCCCGGGCGGGTGTGGCTGCGGCGCTGGCCCGAATGCCTTCCGGCGCACTGGTACTCGTCGACGGCCTGGTCGCGTCGGTGGTGCCGGAGGTCCTGGAGCCCGAAGCCGGTCGGCTCCGCCTCGTCGTACTTTTGCACATGCCGCAGGACGAGCCGCGCGAGGTCGCGGCGCTGTCGGCGGCGTCCGCGATCGTGGCCACGAGCCAGTGGACCCGGCAGTGGCTGAGCGACAACTACTCGCTGCCCAGCACTCCCGTGTACGTCGTGCCGCCCGGCGTCGACGCAGCCAAAGTGGCAGCGGGTACCCCGTCTGGTGGGCGGCTGCTCAGCGTCGGCGCCGTCACCCCGGTCAAGGGCCATGACGTCCTGCTCGACGCGTTGGCCACGGTCGACGACCCCGCCTGGCGATGCGTCTGCGTCGGCGCGCTGGACCTCGACCAGGAGTTCGTCGCCCGCCTGCGATGGCTGGCCGAGGACAGCGGCCTCGACGATCGGGTGTGCTTCACCGGCCCGCTCACGCACGACGAGCTCGACCGCGCGTACGCAGAGGCGGACGTCCTGGTGGTGGCCTCGCGCTCGGAGTCTTACGGCATGGTCGTCACCGAGGCGCTAGCCCGGGGGCTTCCGGTCATCGCCGGGGAGGTCGGCGGCGTGCCTGAGGCCTTGGGCCACGCAGCCGATGGCAGCCGGCCCGGCCTGCTGGTCCCGCCCGGCGACCCGCAGACTCTCGGGCAGACGTTGAGTCGCTGGCTTGGTGACCCCCGAGAGCGCGAGCGGCTCCGCGCGGCGGCCCGGTCCCGGCGACAGAGACTCACGGACTGGGCGCAGACCTCGCGCGAGCTGTCGGCCGTGCTGTTCGAAGTCGCCCGGTGACCGGATGAACCAGCAGCAGGTGACCCTCGTATGACTGTCGCGGGATATACAGCGAGGAGATCGGAGGCACCGCCATCAGCCGAAGCATCTGGACATGGGCACGCCTGGCGGGCGGCGCCGCGATCCTCGCCGTCCTGGTCTGGCGGGTGGGCGCGGGCCCGTTCGTGGATGGGGGTCCTCGACGCCGAGGCGTAAGGCACGGACTGCCCGTCGACTTCTGAGCTGTCATCTCGGCACCACCAACAGATCCTGGTGGTGCACGGTGAGATACAGGTGGCCGGCGGCTGCCTCGGCCAGGCGTCGCCTTGCATACGACGGAGCATGGGCCCGCAGCTCGGGTCGCTGCTCGCATGCGCCGGCCAGCCAGCCGGTGAACCACGCGGCCGCGAGAGCGGCGTGACCCGGGCCGAGCCGCCACGGGCTCGGGCGGACCAGGACTTCGCGGCCCAGCCGGGTGAAGCTGTCGACCGCGGCGCCGACCGCGTCGGGACCGAGCAGCTTTCCGACGCTTGTGGTCCGTCGCTGGTGGGCGTTGAACGCGTCTCTGACGCTTTGGTCGAACGGCTCGGCCGGCGTGATCTCGACGCGGCCTGTGACGCTGAGGGCGATCAGCACCGGGCAGTCCGCCCCGGCACAGGTGGCGACGAGTCGTTCGAGCTCGTCGGCGGTCATCGTGTCCAGCAGCGCCGACGCGGTGATGAGAGCTGCGCCCGCCAGCTCCGCGAGCTCCATCCGGGTGATGTCGCGCCGACGGGCCTCCATCGTGACCGGCGTGCCGTCGGAGGCCCTGTCGGGCGGGTCTGCGGCAGCGAGCGTCAGCAGCTCGTCGTCCCTGTCGTACATCACCCAGTGTTGGGGTCCGGGCAGCCGCACCGCGAGCCAGTGGGCCATCGACCCGGTGCCGCAACCGAGGTCGTGAATGGTCGCCCCGCCGTGGGTCGGCAGGTACGACCGGACCTTCTCGACGAGCTCGGACGCGCGGGCTGCCGCGTCGGCCGGCTCCCGCAACCTCAGCCACTCGGAGCTGGCCCGCACCGGTTCGGTCGTCATGCCGCCTCCGCCAACGCCTGACCTCTCACGAGCCGCTCACCTCGCCCTCCAGGTGGCGCGCGAGACCCGCCTCACGCCGACTGCCGCCTCATGCCCAGCGCGATGCCGATGCGTGCCCAGGACATGCCGCGGTCGCGCAGTTCGCGCACGCGATCGCGAAGTCCCGCTTCGATATTCGTCGCCGATGTGGACGCGATCCGTTCCAGTAGCTCGTCCTCCCACATCAAGGCCCACTCCGATAGCGACGGCGGCTCGGCGGGTACGGCCTGGCCGACGACCGCAACACACTTGTCGACGTAGGCGTCATAGATGCAGATGCCTGCCCGGCGATGAGCGTGGCAACCCCCACCTGGGGGAGAACACCGACTTCGAGGACGACCGCGTCGGACCCAGCCTCGCAATCAGCGACGCCGCCGCCAAGCAAATCATCGAACACAAACAGCATATGCGGGAACGCTTCCCGGACACAGTGCTGGCCGACCTTGCGCTACTGCCATGAGCCGGCATGTTGGCGCCGTGGTTCACCGATCCGGCGAGGTGGCGGCCCTCCCTGGCCGCCTTGCCATGGCCCTCCGGCCCACGACGCAGCGTACGGCCAGGCAGTGAACGGTTGTCCACCCCACGTCGTGGATAACGTAAGCGGACCATCCCATGGCCGCGCGAGCGGAAGGACTTCTCTACACCAAGGGCCAACACGCCCTCGCCCTGAAAGGGCTGACACTGCAATGAGATCAACGGTTATCGCGGTGGCGATTCGGCTGGCCATCAGCGCCTCGCTCGCGGTCAGCGGCGTCATTCACGCATACCTCTATGTCAACGGCTACCGCGACATCCCCATCGTCGGCCCGGGGTTCTTGGGGCAGGCCATCGTCTTTTGTGTTCTGGCCCTGCTGATCCTCGCCGGCGGACCGGATTGGCTGCGGTGGGTCGCGGGCGTGCTTTCCGCCGGCGCACTGGTCGCGTTCGCGCTGTCGCGCACGGTCGGGCTCTTCGGATTCGCCGAACGGGGATGGAACCCATCACCGTACGCGGCGGTCAGCGTGATCGCCGAAGTGCTCAACGCGGTATTCGTTGCGGCCTCTGTGCTGAGCAGCCGCACCAAAACCCCATTACCCTAACAGCGCTCACACCAGGCCGCGGGTGTGTCAACGGCACAATCGTTCGCTCAACCAGAGCATCGATCAGCTTCACCGATCCGCCGGAATCGTTGCCACTGTGCCGTTCGGGCAACGCGAAGGCGGGCGGGTGATCCACGTCCCGGCGGTCGTCTGGATTAGCTCACCGAGCACGGCTTGAAGCCAATGACGTTGGGCATCAATACCAGTAGCGGCGGCCACCGACTGGGCGGCCCATTCGGCCTAGTACCAACAGCACGAGACCGATGACGAGGAGGATCCAGCCGATAGTGGCGATGATTCCTGGCACAGGAAGTAGGTAGCCGACGAGGATGAGGATGACACCGAGAACGATCACGGATTCGGCTCCTTCCGTGCGTGAACCACCCGCGGCATACCCCGGGAACCGACTGCCGAAACGCGGGACCAGGCAACGGGCCGCCACCCATACGGGGATAGCAGGCCGCAGTCGGTCCGAAATGCCCTGTCTTACAGCATTTTTGCAGCTATCGCCCAGGTGCACTACAGGTTGGTCACACCTGGGCGGGCATCGGAACATCTCATGCAACACACAATTCCGAGGGAGATCGGTATGCTGCCCGGCGGGTTACGCCGACCGGTTCCACACCATCGCCACCGATTGACCGAAACCTGCCTCACCGAAGCTACTGCGCCGAGCCGGGCGGATCCTGGGTCTCGCCGTCGCTGACGCAATCAGCCTGTTCGACCCGAGCGTCATTTCCGTCTGCGGCCAACTCGCTTGGAACTGAAGAGAACCTCTCGCTGGGATCCGCGAAATCGTTTACCAACTGTCGCTACCCCGGGCGACCCGTCATCTTCAAATCGTGCGCAGCCAACTCGATCCTCGCCCGGGCTTCTCGGACTCTCGGTACTCCTGTCGGAAGAAATCTTCTCCATTGAGCGGTCGGCATGCTGGCACAACTCGCGGCTCCGGTTGGCGGCAGTTGGGTGTTTCTGGTTCGGCATTGTCGAGCAGCGGTAGACCAGCAAACACCCTCGGCACGACGGCCAGCTACGTGGACATGTTGGACTCGCCAACAACTCCGGCGTAATTCCCAGGTACTTTCGCGGAATCTGCCGTGCTTTCGCGTAACCCTACGCAGGTCAAGCCGCATTTCCGCAGGTCACGTCACGGGTTCGATTCCCGGCAGCTCCACCGAAAGGGCCGCAGAGATGCGGCCCTCACTTCTTCGTTCAGTCGCGCGCAAGGATGGCTCCGAGTCGCCGTTCCAGGTCGACGTATGCATCGTCGCCGACGTCGTAGGTCACCTTCGATATCCGTCCGCCGGTAAATGAGAACCCGGGCGAATACTCGGTCGATACGGGGTCGGCGCTGTCACGTCCGACGGCCACGCCCTCGCCGCACAGCGCGTAATGGCCGCTCTGTGTTCGGAAGTCCGCCTTCGCGACGGCCTTGTCGTCGATGTAGAGGGTCATCGTCCCGAGTACCTCGAGCTTCTCGCTGATCGAACTCTTGGCAAAGTCAACTCCCACAACATGTTTCCCCGACACGGGCGCGGGGCAACTCAGCTTCTGCTCCGGCGCGATGCCGAGGAAGTTGTAGACGAGGTTCAGCTGGCCGTCCTTTACAAATAGCGTGTATCCGCCGAAGCGGGAACCTTGCGAGACGATCACGCCCTGGGTCGCCTTCGTGAACTCGACCTCGGCGAGGATCTTGAATGATGCCCCGAGCGTTCTGGCGGCCGAGGCCTCCGGAACTTCGCTCGTGTCGGGGTAGTAGGTATAGCGACCGTCCTCGGGCGGCGTCACTTTGTACTCCAGGGCGTGAATCCCTTCCACGCCATAGTCGTTGAGGGGCAGGGCGTTGTTGCTTTTCGCTTCGGCTAGCCACATCTCGGACAGCTGCTTGACCTTTTCGGGATGCTCGGCTGCCAGGTCGTGGGCCTCGGAGCGGTCGACGTCGGTGTGGAACAGTTGCCAGCGGTCGTCGTCGAAGGCGCCTTTGTTGATCATGGGGCCGTGTTCGGTGGACACCTTCCAGCCGTTGTGCCACAGGCCACGTGTGCTGAGCATCTCGAAGTACTGCGTTTCCTTGCGGGTGGGAACCTCGGCGTCGTCGAAGCTGTAGCGCATCGACACACCGGCTATGGGCGCCTGCCGAACGCCATCCACCGCGTCGGGCATGGTCAGACCGCAACATTCGAGGATGGTCGGGACGACGTCGGTGCAGTGGTGGTACTGGTCCCGTATTTCACCGCGGGCCTTGAAGCCTTTGGGCCAGTGGATGACCATCGGGTCGGCCGTGCCACCCGCATATTGGGAGTACCGCTTGAACATGCGGTATGGCGTGCTGAACGCGACAGCCCAACCCGTCGGATAATGGTTATAGGTCTCCGCAGAGCCGAGTTTGTCGATCATGGCCAGGTTGGACTCAGTGTCGTCGGGATATCCGTTGAAGAACCGGTTCTCGTTGACCGACCCGTTCGGGCTGCCTTCACCCGATGCGCCGTTGTCGGCGCAGTAGAAGATCAGCGTGTTCTCCAGCTGACCGGATTCTTCGAGATAGTCGATGATTCGCCCGATCTGGACGTCGGTGTACTCGGAATAAGCGGCGTAGACCTCGGCCATCCGGCTGAAAAGCGTCTTCTCGTCTTCCGACAACGACGCCCAGGGGCGGACACTGTCGCCCTCGATGAATGTGCCAGGCGTCATCGGATTGAGTTCTGTCAGTTCGGTATTGGGTGGCAGCACGCCTTTTTCGATCATGCGCGCAAGTACCCATTCCCGGTATGCCTCGTAACCGTCGTCGAATTGGCCCTTGTACTTTTCGATGTATTCCTTCGGGGCGTGGTGTGGTGCGTGGTTGGCGCCGGGGCAGTACCACATGTACCAAGGCTTGTCCGGTCGTGATTGCTTGGTGTCACGGATGAAGCCAATTGCCTTGTCGGCGATGTCCTTCGAGAAGTGGTAGCCGTCCTCAGGCGAGTACGGCTGCTCGATGAAATGGTTGTCCTCGATCAATGTCGGATACCACTGATTGGTTTCGCCGCCGATGAAGCCGTAGAACCGGTCATAGCCGAGACCCAGCGGCCAGTGCTTGCGGTTCGCGCCGACGTCGAAGGCATCGACCGGCACGTTGTGGTTCTTGCCCACCCAGAAAGTGCTCCAGCCGGCATCGCGAAGCACCGTCGCGATCGTCGCGTTTTCAGGCGGAATGTGCCCCGAGTAGCCCGGAAAGCCGGCCGCGGACTCGGCGATTGTCCCGAAACCGTTCTGATGATGGTTGCGGCCGGTCAACATCGTCGAGCGGGTCGGCGAGCACACCGAGGTGGTGTGCCATTGCGAATACGTCAGCCCGTTCGCTGCCAGCCGGCGGAGCGTGGGCATGCTGATTCTTCCACCATAGGCAGACCACGCCGCACAACCCGTGTCGTCGTAGAGGATGACGAGCACATTCGGCGCGTTCCCCGGAGCCTTCGGGTCGAGAAAGGCATTCCAGTCTGGCGTGGAATCACGGATGTCGAGTTCGATCTTGCCGTTGAACTGCCCTGCCATGATCACTCCTCATGCGGGTCGTCTAGGTGCGTTGTACGTTCGGTGACTTGTACGTGCCGTCGAGCAGTGACTGTGTCGGCACGTAGATCCGGGCGAGTGACTCGACGTACTTCTCGTTGGCGAGCCTCGCGGGAACGCCGGCTGCGTTCGCAAGGTCGGGATGCGAAGGGGTGAATGGTGTGGCCCTCGTCACCAGCCCAACGCTAGAAGCCTCGCCCCCACCAGGTTCTCATTCGACATTTTCCAGCGTCACCGCCGCGTGCTCTCGCGGACTGATCTCAAGGCGGCAGATTGGGCGGCAGGTGTTGACGCCGTCAACATCTTTCCTGTATCCGCAGGTGATTTCCCGTACTTTTGCGTCGTTTCGCGTGCTGAAGTCCAGTATTTCCGCAGGTCAACTGCATTTCAGTACCGGTTTCGATTCCCGGCAGCTCCACTACTAAAGGCCCAGGCCAGGGAAAGATTCCCGAGCCTGGGCCTTTCTACATCGATGCACCTATCAACAATCTGGGCTCGCCGACATGAACCTGCACGGAGCCTTCGAACCGCTGGACGAATACGCGGAGTAGCCGTGGCTAGATAACGCTTCACGCTGAGCTTCGAGGTCATCTTTTGCGACGTTGCGAGCTATGGACTGCTCCCTTGTAAACGTCATCTTTTGCCATGGAGAAGGACCTGCAAAGCCTCATTTGGACTCGTCGCGACACTGGACGAGTTCCGAAAGCTCGGCCTGACCAGTTTCAAGAGCAAGCAAGTCAGCTTTGGGATCATCTGCTGCGGGTCCGCGTCCCCTCCGATCACGGGGCGCATGATCTTGCCCGACTGCAGCAGGTCAGCGCGTACATGCCGCGTAAGGTTCGACCATGAACGTCGGGGGCGGGGCGCAAAACATCCACTATGCCAAGAGCGGCGATCTGAACATTGCGTTCTCGGTGACCGGAGAGGGGCCCGACCTCGTCGTCGCGCCGGGCTTCATCTCGCACCTCGACATCATGTGGGAGGAGCCGTCGGTGGTCCACTTCTATTCGCGGCTCGCCTCCTTCCGGCGCGTCGTCACCTTCGACAAGCGGGGCACTGGCCTCTCGGATCCGGCGATGCACGCGCCGACGTTGGAAGAGTCGGTCGATGACCTGCGCGCGGTCATGGATGCGGCCGGATGTGAACGCGCCGACGTCTTGGGCATTTCGGAAGGTGGCACGATGGCGATACTGATGACGGCCAGCCATCCCGACCGCGTGAACGCGCTTGTCTTATACGGCACGTTCACCCGCCTGCTCCGAGCGCGCGACTATCCGCTCGGCGTCACCGATGAGCAGCTGTCGGCGTTGGTCGAGCTCAGCGCCAAGGGCTGGGGTGAGGGCGTCGGACTCGGTGGATGGGCTCCGAGCCGGCGCGGCGACGCCGACCTGCGGCGGTGGTGGGCGCGGTTGCAGCGCGTGGCCGCCAGCCCGGGCATGGTCCGCAACATATTCGCGCTCTATCCGCAGCTGGACATCCGCGAAGTGCTGCCCGCGATCCAGGTGCCGACGCTCGTGCTCCACCGCCGGGACGACCGGATGGTGAGCATCGAGATGGGTCGCTACCTCGCCGACCGCATCCCCGGGGCCAAGTTTGTCGAGCTCGAGGGCGCCGACCACCTGTTCTTCACGGACGACGCCGACACCTTGCTCGACGAGATCGAGGAGTTCCTCACCGGTGTCCGGCCGCTGCCTGCGGTCGAGCGCGTCCTGGCCACTGTGCTGTTCACCGACATCGTCGACTCCACGAAGCGAGCGGTCGAGCTCGGCGACGAGCGGTGGAAGGAGCTGCTCGGCAGGCACGATGCCCAGGTTCGGCGCCAGCTCGAGCGCTTCCACGGCCGTGAGGTCAACACGACGGGCGACGGTTTCCTCGCCTGGTTCGACGGACCCGCCCGCGCGATCCGATGCGCCACGGCGATCCGCGACGTGCTGCGGGGATTGGGCCTCGAGGTGCGGGCGGGTGTGCATACGGGCGAGGTCGAGCTGCGCGACGACGACATCAGCGGTATCGCCGTCCACGTCGCCGCGCGCGTGGCAGCAGCGGCCGGGGCGGGCGAGGTGCTCGTCTCGCGTATCGTCGTCGACCTGGTCGCCGGGTCGGGCCTTAGCTTTACCGCTCGCGGCGAGCACCCTTTCAAGGGTGTGCCGGGCGAGTGGGCGCTGTTCGCGGTCGAGGGTTGACGCGGTCGGGCTGCGAGTCCCACCCGGGTTACGGCTGGAAACCGACCGTGGCCTTGGCGAGGGAAAGTGTCACTGCTCAACCCTCCCCGCAAGGGCAAGACGATGATGACCGCCGTGATGGTGACCTACGCATACGACGAAATCGACCAGGCCCGAGCCGAACTGAACGTGGTCTCAAAATAGCCGGGAGCTAGCTTTGCCAGTCGTTGGAGCCGTCGTTTCCGGTGTAGGTGCCGCCGCTGGAGTTTTGCACCACGATCGGATCACCGGCGTTGAAGTTGTCGAAGAACCATTTCGCGTTGGCGGGGCTGATGTTGATACAGCCATGGCTGACGTCGCGCTTGCCCTGGTCGTCCACTGACCATGGAGCGCTGTGTACGAAGTCGCCGCTGTCGTCGAAGCGGACGGCTAGCTCCACCGTCGTCCTGTATCCGTACGTCGAGTTGACCGGGACCCCGTAGGTCGAGGAATCCATCACTACCGACGGCATCTTCTCTTGGACGTAGTAGGTGCCGTTTGGGGTTTGGTGGCCGCCGGCGGTCATACCCATCGACATCGGGATGGTCTTCTCCACGGCCCCGTTGCGGGTAACGGTCAGTTGGTGCGTGGCGTCGTCGGCCGTGGCCACCAGCGTGTCTCCCGTCTGGAAGCTGGACACTGTGCCGCCCGCGTCGACGGTCACCGCGGTGTGGGCGGGCCAGAAGTTCAGCGGGCGCCAGCGCAGCTGCGTGGGCGTCATCCAGTAGAACTTGCCGGGAACCGGCGGGACCGAAGAGACGCGGACGGCGTTTTCGGCTGCGCCGGCGTCATCGACCAGTCCGGGGAAGTTGATGATGATCGGCTGGGCCACACCCACCGTCGAGCCGTTGGCAGGGGCGATCCTCGGCGGCCCGAATGGCGCCGTGCCGGTGAACGGTGTCGGGTCCTGCCCCCCAGCGGGGCCCGCGACAACTGGTACCGCCAGCGGGTCAGGGCCAGGCGGCAACCCAGGGACGGGCGGCGCGACAACCCCCGGTTCGCCGGGAGCCGGATTCGGATCCGGATCCGCCAGCGCGGGACCCGCACTCAGCACCAGCACCCAGCCCAATATCGAAGCCGCTCCTGCTGTCTTCAGAGCGGCGAAGAGGCTTCCCCTCGTCCAGCCCGACATATGCATCCCTCCAGTCACTTTCTGGAAACAGTGTGTCGCATAGCGCCCAGGCCAGCTATCTTTTCCGCCACCAGCGGCGGTCCGCAACTACTTGATCGACCCCAACGCAGTGGTGTTGCGGCAAGCCGAGGGCCGGGGTGGGTATGCGCGAACTGCCGAGGACTGCACCTCACGAGGGGCTGTGGGTTGTGTATGCGCTGCGCGCGGCGTTTGCAGGAACAGGCAGTTCCTCGATGCCCCTCGTGAAGCTCATCCCGCGTGTTGATGTCATCAACACCTTTCGCGTAGTCGCGGGTCATTTCGAGTGCTTTCGCGTCGTTTCGCGTAGCCAGATTCAGCGTTTCCGCAGCTCAGCGCGGGGGTTCGATTCCCGGCAGCTCCACAGAAGGGCCGTAGAGATGCGGCCCTTCTTCTTTGGCGGTCTGTATGACCACCGCGCTGCCGGGTTAAGCAATAGACGATCTGCCAAGCCAGACCCTGGAGGTCGACTATCTGTCAAGATGCAAATCTGTGTGATCCAGCGCAAACACGGTCATGAACTGGCTTGGGCCAGTTGATGCCAAATCCTCTGGTCTAAGGAGCGATCATGTCGCACCCCGGCAGGCATCCGGTTCAGGCTGACACCCAACTCAGCTGCGCGGCTCACCGACGCGCGGCTTTAGTTCGTCACACCGGCATCCAAGGCCGTAGATCGTCTAGGTCACCCGGAGGTTCTCAAAGAACGAAAGCAATGCCGAAATCAGGGACGCTGCTGTCCTTCGGCCTGCTCGCCGTTGTTGGGATCGCGGCGGGTGATCTTATGGCCGCTGGTCGGGCCACCGCCGCGCCGCAAGAATTGATCTTCACCGAGCATGCCGCAACCGACACGGTCACTGACACCGGCGCTAGCGGAGATACCGCCGGTGACGTTCTTACCTTCGCAAACGAGGTGTTTGACGCAGAAGACAGAAATCGCGTCGGCAGCGACCAGGGTATGTGTGTGCGTACCGTCCCAGGCAAGGCGTGGGAGTGCTTCTGGACGCTGTCCTTGGCATCTGGGCAGATTACTGTCGATGGTCCCTTCTACGACTCAGGTGACTCGGTCCTTGCTATCACCGGCGGCACTGGAGCTTTCGGGAACGCTCAGGGCGACATGCTGTTGACCCCGATCGGTACGGAAGGTAACGCTTACAGGTTCACTTACAGACTGCTGTGAGCCCTGTCACCGCCGACATGGTTCGTTCATTTGGCTGACGGAATGCTCGTAGTGGAGGGCAGGTGAGCCCAACATCGACTTCGACCCTGACCGCCCGACTGGCGCGTTGGATTCCGGCAGTCGGATGGCTCGCGTCGTATCGGCTGAGTTGGCTGCGGGTTGACCTCGCCGCCGGTATCACAGTCGCGGCCTACCTGCTCCCGGCCGGGTTGGGCTACGCCTCGCTCGCTGACCTGCCGCCCCAAGCGGGGCTCTACGCGTGCCTGTTTGGCGGGCTGGTCTTCTGGCTGTTCTGCAGTTCGCGGCACACAACCATCTCGGTCACCTCCGCCATCTCGCTGTTGATCGGCTCGACACTGGGCACCATCTCGGGTGGAGACTCGAGCCGGTTCACCGCGCTGGCGGCTGGCACGGCCATCCTCGTGGGGCTCATCGCCATCATCGCCTGGCTGGTCAAGGCGGGCTCGATCATCAACTTCATCTCCGAGAGCGTCATGATCGGGTTCAAGTGGGGTGTGGCGCTGTTCCTCGTCAGTACGCAGTTGCCGAAGTTGTTTGGCACCCCCGCCGCTCACGGCGATTTCTGGGAGAACAGCGGCACCTTCCTGAAGCACCTGAACGAGACTAACCTCGCAGCGCTGACGATTGGCGGCACGGCGCTGGTGGTGCTCGTGCTCGGGAAGCTCTTGGTTAAGAAGCTGCCAATGTCGTTATTGGTCGTGGTGGCCGGCATCGTGGCTTCGCGCCGTCTCGGACTGGACGAGCGCGGGGTGAAGTTGCTCGGCGAAGTGCCGCAAGGCTTGCCGGACCTCGGCCTTCCCGCGCTTCATTGGGAAGACCTGAACGCAATGTTGCCCCTGGCCCTCGCGTGCTTCCTGCTCGCCGCGGTGGAGACGGCCGCCATTGGCCGCACGTTCGCGGCCAAGTACGACCGGCGGCTGGACGCCAACCAGGAATTCCTGGCGCTCGGCGCGTCCAACCTCGCTGCGGGGTTCGGCCAAGGATTCCCGGTCAGCGGCGGCATGTCGCAATCCGTCGTCAACGAGGGCGGGGGCGCGCGAACGCCGCTGTCGGGCGCCATTGCAGCAGTATTCATTCTGGTGGTGGTGCTTTTCTTCTCGCACCTGCTGTCCGCGTTGCCCCAACCCGTGTTGGCGGCGGTCGTGTTGGTGGCGGTGGCCAGCCTGGTCAGTCTGTCCGCCCTCAGGCATCTCTGGCGCAGTGATGGCCGCGAATTCGTCATCGCGATGGTCGCCATGTTCGGGGTGCTGGGGCAGGGCTTGCTGCGTGGCGTGGCGATCGGCGCGGTCATCTCGCTCGTGCTGTTGATTCGGCGCGCGGCACTACCGCCCGTCGCCTTGCTCGGCCGCATCCCCGGCACGCGCCGGTTTTCGGATCGCGAGCGCCATCCGGAGAACGAAACAATTCCCGGCATGCTCATATTGCGCCCGGGCGCGAGCTTGCTTTATTTCAACATGAATTACGTGCGCGACACGATAGAGGAACGTGTGCGGGCGGAACAGGAAACCAAGCTAGTCGTGCTGGATCTGTCCGAAGTGTCGATAGTGGACATGCACGCCGCGGAGATGCTGGCGGGCCTCGCTGGCGAACTCGCCGCGAAGGGCATCAAGATCCAAGCCGTGGAGGCGCACTCGCAGGTGCGCGACCGGTTGCGCAGCGAGGGACTGAACGAGAGATTCGGCGGGATCGAACGGTTGCGCACCGTCGCCGACGTGGCGGACGATTTTCTGCGAGGGGGTCTCGGCCAGGAAGATGTCCACGTCGCGCTTGGTGATCTAGGCGCTGTGCCACGGCCGGGTCGGACTGCCAAGCCAGCAGCAGGCGCTGACCAATCTCGCGATCGTCCCGGCCGTCAAGGCTGGAAACGCCGCGGCGATAACGGGAAGCGATGAGCGATCTGGACGTGCGGCCGAGCCTGCTGAGCGAAGCGCTCGATTAACCGCTGGAAGCCGCGTCGTGACTCACGTCCGCAGTACGATGCGGCGATGAGTAAGGGTGGGAAGAAATCGGGCGAGAAGTCGGCGCGAAAGATCCCCAAAAACGTCTACCAAGCCGAACTTTTCCGCCTTCAAACGGAATTTGTGAGGCTCCAGGAATGGGTCCGGGAAACCGGGGCCCGGATCGTGATCGTCTTCGAAGGTCGCGACGCCGCGGGCAAGGGTGGGACCATCAAGCGCATCACCGAATATCTGAGCCCTCGTGTCGCGCGGATAGCCGCGCTGCCGGCACCCACCGAGCGGGAGCGCGGGCAGTGGTACTACCAGCGCTATATCGCGCACCTGCCGGCGCGGGGTGAGATCGTCCTGTTCGACAGGTCCTGGTACAACCGTGCGGGTGTCGAGAAGGTGATGGGATTCTGTACGCCGCAAGAGCATTCGTTGTTCCTGAGGCAGACGCCCATCTTCGAACAGATGCTCATCGACGACGGCATCATCCTGCGCAAGTACTGGTTCTCGGTATCCGACGAGGAGCAACTGCGACGGTTCAGGTCCCGGCGCAACGATCCGGTTCGGCAGTGGAAGCTCTCGCCGATGGACCTGGAGTCGATCTTCCGGTGGGAGGACTACTCGCGCGCTAAGGACGAGATGATGGTGCACACCGACATCCCGATGAGCCCGTGGTACGTAGTCGAATCCGATAGTAAGAAGCACGCTCGCCTGAACATGATGGCCCACCTGCTGTCCACGATCGACTACGAAGACGTCGAGGCTCCCGCGGTGGAATTGCCGGCGCACCCGGTGCGGTCCGGCAACTATTACCGACCGCCGCGTGAGCTGTCCACCTATGTCGACGACTACGTGGCCACCCTGGTGGGGGATCCCGAGTGAAGCGCGGTGTTGGCTGTCGCCCGTGTGGGTGGTGTAGGTGAAACTTCGCCCGGCGCAGTGGTTCGGGCCGAACGGTACTACTTGCCAAAGAAGCCGATGTGGTGACGCGCCTCGTTGCGATGGGTCGTGTGACTCACCGGCCGCTCGAGACAAAAGATCTCGATAACGACTGCGGCAGAGGCGACTGGGGCGTGTTGATGATGTCAACACTTTCAATGCATCCGCAGGTCGTTTCACGTTGTTTCACGACGTCAGATTCGGTGTTTTCTTCAACATCCGTGGTTAAGGTCGCCAATCACGGTCTCGTGCAACGCCATCGGGGTGACCGCTGTGCGCGCCTCTCGATGTAGTCGATGGCGGCGTGTGCGCGGTGCTCCAGGCCGAGGCGCGGTGGCGGTGTTGTGGAGTTCGTCAACGCTATTGAACGCCAAATTTTTTCGCGCTTCCGCTTCTCGGCGCTCGGTCTCGTTGTCGGCGATGAGGCCCTCAAGCAGCTGTCGATGAGCGATGCCGCCCCTGCCGCGGCGTCTCGTGCCAGCCGCTTGTCGCTGGCGGGCATGGCGCTGCCGGTGGTCAGCGCGAAGCACGCGCACATCAACGACGGAGGTGTGGCCCGCGACCAGCGCCTGGCGGCGCCCACCGTGGGCCAGCTGCTGGCGGCGGCCGGTGCGCCGCTCCAGCAGGACGACAAGGTGGTGCCCCCGGCGTGGACGCCGGTCATCGCAGGGGCCAATAGCTTGAGCACCGACGACGAGACCGCCACCGAGCGCGACGCGCGCGTTTTGGTGGTGCCGATAACGCTTCTGGAATTCACCTTCGATGCTGAGCGCTCGACGCGGATCCGGCCACGCCCGAGGTCGATGTCTCGCACCCGCAGCGCGGCCACCTCTCCCCACCGGAGCCCTGTCGTCGCGAGCAGCAAAACGATGTCAGGATGCTTGGACTCGCCGGCTAATGCGGACGCCTGCGTGGCGGGCGTTTCCCGCGCGACCGTATACCGGTACCTCGCGCACGATGCGGTCGCGTGAGGTTCGATCCCCGTCAGCTCCACGAAACGGGCCGAAGCTCAGGGGTCCTTTGCTTTGGCGGTTGACGATCTATTGCCGCGCCATCGCAAGATTGAACCGCTCCTCGGCTGTGATCAGGTGGTCGTGGCTGTCGTCGCCGATATCCAGCTGGACCCATTCGATCTCACCCGTGAAGCGGTTGCCGGTCGGGCCGTAGTCCGGCGACGCGGGCGAGCCGGTGTCAGAGCCCACGTCGCAGGCTTCGTCGGCGGAATAGCCCATCGGCTGGGTCTGCTCGACGCGGCCGGAGCCCACGGCTTTGCCGTCGTAGTACAGCGCCACGTCGCCGCCCTTGGCAAGTCCGCCGCCGTCGTACTTGAACTCCATCCGCACCTGGTGTTTCCCTTTCGGGATCGGCTTTTTCGCACTCGTGATGTAGTGCTCGATCCCGAAGAAGTTGAAGCAGTACTTGAGTTTTCCCTCGTGTGCATAGAGCGACCAGCCGCCGACGCTACCGCCCTGGGTGATGATCACACCGTCAGCGCCGGATTCGGGTACCACGATGTTGGCCGTCACCGAGTACGACTTGTTCTTCAGTGTGAGCACACAGTTTTCGCTCACTCTCATCCCGTCGAAGAGCAACTGAGTGTTGCCGCGAATCAGCTGCGGCCTCCCGGCGATGTCGGGGTTGACGCGTTCAAATCCCCGGTCATCGAGTGGCACGACGTTGTACTTGACCGCCTCAATCAGCCAAAGCCGCTGCAGCTCAGCCAGTTTGGCAGGATTTCTCTTGGCCAGATCGTGCGCCTGCGTCCAGTCATCGGGTCCATAGAGCTCCCAGGTGTCGTCATCGAAGGGCGGGGGCTGGTCGGCCTTCCACGGCGTCCGGTGTTTGGTCACCGCCGTCCAGCCCTGGTGGTAGATGCCACGATTGCCGAACATCTCAAAGTATTGGACTTCGTGGGTCTCGGGTGCTGCGCCGTCGCGCAGCATCGGGAGCATGCTGACACCCTCCAGCGGCGCCTGCGCAATACCGTTCACAAACTGGGGCGCGGGCAGCCCCGCCGCTTCGAGGATCGTGGGAGCGACATCGACGACGTGGTGGAATTGGTTGCGGGTGTTGCCCTTCTCCGTCAGGCCGTTCGGCCAATGCACGATCGCGCCGTTGCGGGTGCCACCCCAATGCGACGCCACCTGCTTAGTCCACTGATAAGGCGCGCACAGCGCGTGAGCCCAGCCGACCGCGTAGTGGTTGTAGGCCTTCGGGGTGCCGAAGTCGTCGATCTTGGATAGCAGAAACTCAGTGGTCTCAATGCCCGGCATGCCGTTCAACGTCGTCATCTCGTTGAAGCAGCCGTTCAATGTGCCCTCAGCCGACGCTCCATTATCGCCGATGATGTAGTAGATCAACGTGTCGCCCAGCACTCCGAGATCGTCGATGGCATCGACGAGCCGCCCCACTTCATAGTCGGTCTGCTCGAGAAAGCCTGCATAGAGTTCCATCTGCCGCGCAAGAACTGGCTTGAGTTCCGATGGCATGTCATCCCAGCCGGGGATCTCGTCGTGGCGCTTGGTCAGTTCCGCGTCCTTGGGCACCACACCCAGTTTCTTCTGCTTGACGAGCGTATTGTCCCGCAGCGCATCCCAGCCGTCGTCGAACTTGCCCTTGTACTTGTCGGACCACTCCTTGGGAACGTGGTGGGGGGCGTGCGTGGCGCCCGGCGCGAAGTACATGAAAAACGGCTTATCGGGCATCAGTGCCTTCTGCTGGCGCACCCACGTGATCGCGCGGTTCGCCAGGTCCTCGGTGAGCGTGTAGCCTTCCTCGGGCGACTTGGGAGGCTCGATCGCCGTGGTGCCTTCGTATAAACCCGGGTAGTACTGGTTGGCTTCACCGCCGACAAACCCGTAGAAGTACTCGAAGCCCGAACCGGTGGGCCACTGGTGGAACGGGCCTGCTGGGGAGACCTCCCAGACCGGTACCTCGTGACACTTGCCGAACTGTCCCGTCGAATAGCCGTTGAGCTTCAACGTTTCCGCGATCGGCGCCTTCTCCTTGGGCCGAATGCTGCTGTTCCCCGGAGCGGAGGTGGCCATCTCCGTGATTGCTCCCATGCCCACTGAGTGGTGGTTGCGTCCGGTAAGCATGGCCTGGCGGGTCGGTGAACACAGAGCGGTGGTGTGAAAGCGGTTGAGCTTCAGCCCATTCGCCGCCAATCGCTCAGCGACCGGCGTATTGCACGGCCCCCCGAACGCCGATGACGCCCCGAAACCGACATCATCGATGAGCACAATCAATACGTTCGGGGCGCCCGCAGGTGGCCGCAGCATCGTGATCGGTGGGTACTTCGTGTTGGGATCCTTGGCGTCGTAAGTCGTTAGTCCGACGTGCTTTGGATCGGGAATCGGTAAGTGCTGCCGCGATAACGGCGCAGTTGACGGAACCTCGGCGACCGGCGCCGGTGCGGCCTTCGGGGCTGCTGACTTCTTCGTGCTTGCCTTCTTGACGGGCTTTGCGGTCTTGGATGTCTTGGCCATTGTCGTTCTCCTCGAGAGTGCCGGCCGATACGATGCTTATTGCCGTGCCATGGCAATTCGCGCGTGCGACTGCTTCACTTCGTCCTCGTCGTGGTCCGGCTTCCCGGACACGTCGACGGTCACCTTGGTTATCCTGCCCGTGAACGGGAAGGGTGACGCGTACATCACCGAGACGGAGGATCCGGGATTTCTGCCGACGGCGAAACCGCTACCCAGGCCCAACGCGAGCGGAACGGTCACCGGGAAATCCGCCTGCGCGACGAGTTGGCTGTCGACGAAGAGCTTCGCGATGCCCGGTGTGCCCTTACCGTTCTTCAGGTCGGGGGCGCCGGTCGGTTCGAATTCGTAACGCAATGCGTGCTTTCCGGGTGGCACCGGTTGATCGGATGACACTTGGAGTTCCTCCGCGCCGACGTAGTTGTGCACGTAATGCAGTTTTCCGTCTTGTACGAAGAAGACGTAGCCACCGACATTGCTGCCATGGCAAGCCAATACACCTTCATCACCGGTCTTCAGCTCGGCGTCGACAGTGATTGTGTGCGCGCGGTTGAGGACCTTGGCGGCGACATTCTCGGGCACTGCCTGGGTGCGTGGGAAGTAAACGTAGGTGTCGCGCTCGGCGGCAATCTGCGGACGCTCATCGGCGAAGCGCATCGTGCCGCGGCTGTCGAGTGGCAGCACGTTGTACTTGCCGGCCTCCGTGTACCAGAGCGCGATCATCTCGATGAGCTTCGCGCGTTCTTGGTCGGCCAGGTTCTTCGTCTCGGCCGGATCGACCTCGACGTTGTAGAGTTCCCAGCCCGTGGCATCCAGCTCACGCAGCTTGTCTTCGCTGAGCTCAAGCATGCCGAAGCTCACCGCCGCCTCGGCGAAAGACGTTCCGGGAAAGGGGCATACCGCGCGCCAGCCATCGTGATAGATCGAGCGGTGCGCGAACATCTCGAAGTACTGGGTGTGGTGGTTGGTCGGCGCACCTGCGTCGTCGAATGAGTGCGCGAAGCTCACGCCTTCGATCGGGGATTGCGCGACGCCGCGCAGCTCACTCGGCGCCTCGATGCCCAGCGACTCCAGCACGGTGGGCACCATGTCGATCGCGTGGGCGTACTGATTGCGGATCTCGCCCTTGGCTTTGATGCCGTTGGGCCAATGCACGAGGAATGGGTCGGAGACGCCGCCGCGATAGGTCTCGCGCTTCCACCGCCGAAACGGAGTGTTGCCCGCGAAAGTCCAGCCCCACGGGTAGTGGTTGAAGTATTTCGGCCCGCCGAGTTCGTCGAGCGCCGCGAGATTCTGTTGCAGGTCGTCGGGCACGTTGTTGAAGAACTTGTTCTCGTTGACCGAGCCGTGCGGCCCGCCCTCCGCACTTGCCCCGTTATCCGAGATGACCATGACCAGAGTGTTTTCCAGCTGTCCGATCGCCTCGAGAAAGTCCAGGAGGCGCCCGATCTGGTGATCGGTGTGCTCGAAGAATCCGGCGAAGACCTCCATCATGCGTGCGTACAGCCGGCGCTCGTCGGCGGACAATTCGTCCCATTGCTGCACGTCGGGATCGTGCCGCGACAGCACGGCGTCCTTGGCGACGATCCCCAGTTCCTTTTGGCGCGCGAACACCTTTTCGCGGTAGGCATCCCAGCCGTCGTCGAACTTGCCGTGGTACTTGTCGGCCCATTCCTTGGGGACCTGGTGGGGCGCATGGTTGGCGCCCGTCGCGAAGTAGAGGAGGAACGGTTTGTCGGGCGCGACCTGCTTGAGGTCGGCAATGAACTCGATGGCCTTGTCGGCCAGATCGACGGTGAGGTGGTAACCCTCCTCGGGGGTCTTCGGCGGCTCGACTTGATGGTTGTCGAAGACAAGGTCGGGATAGTACTGATGGGTGTCGCCACCGAGGAAGCCGTAGTACCGGTCGAAGCCGCGACCCAGCGGCCAGCGATCGTAAGGGCCGGCCGCGCTGATCTGTTCCGCGGGGGTCAGGTGCCATTTGCCGACGCAGAAGGTGGCATAGCCATGGGGTAGCAGCATCTCGGAGAGAAAACCGTTCTCGAACGGAATCGCACCGTTCGAACCCGGGAAGCCTGTGGACCCCTCGGTGATGCACGCCATACCGTTGGAGTGGTGGTTTCGCCCGTTGAGCATGCATGACCGCGACGGCGAGCAAAGCGCCGTGGTGTGCATGTTCGTGTACTGAAGCCCGTTCCGCGCGAGCCGGTCCAGGTTGGGGGTATTGATCGGCGAACCGTAGCAACCGAACTGGCCATAGCCGGTGTCGTCCAACACGATGTACAGAACGTTTGGTGCGCCGGGCTTCGAGCGCACCGGTGCAGGCCACGCCGGCGACGACTCGCCGACCGTTCGGCCCATCCGGCCGGGGAACGCACTGCCTGGTTTGTACTCCGTCAAGCTCATCTCGTTCTCCATCGCTTCTGAGGATCCTTCGACGCACTCGCGCTTACGCTGCCGTAAACAAGCCCGGGGTACGTCAAAACGGCCAAAAAGGCGCCGTGCCAACGCAAAACACGAGCGTTGATGGTCGCACCTACCGACGGCATGGTTCAGATCTAATGGTCGGCCCAAGTGGCAGCGTGGAGCTCATCGCGGGCTTCCGCTATGTAGACGGCAACGTTTGTAGGTGGGCAAACCGTCGTGGCCGCCTGGTAAAGCCGCGACGTCGGGCCCGGGACGTTGAAGGTGGTGACGTTCATCGACGGGCGAAGCCGGGCTCCTTGGCCGGCGAGACGCGTGTTAATGGTTGGCCCGATGGTCAGCATGCTGAAGGTCGGAGATGTCTACTCGTGACTATAGACAGCGATCGGGGGTTCCGGTCTGGTGAGGGCTCGCGACTGAAGATCCCGTTGGTACTGCCGCGGTGTCTTCCCGAACCAGCGTCGGCACGAGTGATTGAGAGTGCTCTGTTCCGTGTAGCCGAGCAAGCCCGCGATCTGGTTGAGATGCAGCTGAGGTTCGGCGAGGAATCTCGCCGCCAGGGTCCGCCGTTCGCGTTCGACCAGGTCCTGACATCGCACGCCCTCGGTGGCCAGCCGTCGTTGCAGCGTCCGTGGATGTATCGCGAGTTGGTCTGCGATGGCATCAACGCTGCATTGGCCGGTCGGCAGGAGCCGGCGGGTTAGCTCTGCCACGCGGTCGGACAGCGACGCGGTGCGCGGAAGGTAGTTGGACTCAAGGTATTTCGCCGCAATCCGCCTGGTCTCCGGATCTGCGCTCTCGATGCGTCGGTCGGCCAAGCGGTGGGGTAGCTCGAACCCACACCAGGTCTGGCGGAAGCGCACGCGGCAACCCAGCGTTTCGCGGTACGCCGCGTCGGGGCCCTGCTGGTCGTGCATGAACGAGATCACGTTCGGCCGCGCCTCCGGGCCGCCCAGCAGGCGGATTATCCGTACAGCGATGGCCA
>DASRJA010000430.1:0-9092 GCA_035649695.1 Mycobacterium sp.
ACCATCATTTCCGCACAGCTTCTGGCCTGAGCCCAGGGAGGAAAGACATGAACGACCCCCGCCACAACATCCGCGACATCTTCCCGCCGACCGGCCCCGAGATCAGCGCCAAGAGCTGGCTGACCGAGGCGCCGATGCGGATGCTGATGAACAACCTCCACCCCGACGTCGCCGAGAACCCGCATGAGCTCGTGGTCTACGGCGGCATCGGCCGGGCGGCGCGCACCTGGGCCGACTTCGACCGCATCGTCGCCACCCTGAAGACCCTCGGCGACGACGAGACCCTGCTGGTGCAGTCCGGCAAGCCCGTGGGCGTGTTCCGCACCCACGAGTGGGCGCCGCGCGTTCTGATCGCCAACTCGAATCTCGTTGGCGACTGGGCGAATTGGGAGCAGTTCCGCAAGCTCGAGGCCGAGGGCCTGATGATGTACGGGCAGATGACGGCGGGCTCGTGGATCTACATCGGCACCCAGGGCATCCTGCAGGGCACCTACGAAACCTTCGGCGCAGTCGCGAAGAAGCGGTTCGGCGGCACACTCGCGGGCACGATCACCCTGACCGCGGGACTCGGCGGCATGGGTGGGGCGCAACCACTGGCCGTCACCATGAATGACGGCGTGGCGATCTGCATCGACTGCGACGAGACCCGCATCGACCGGCGTATCGAGCACCGCTACCTCGACACCAAGGCCGTCGACATCGACGACGCGCTGCGGCTCGCCGTCGAGGCCCGCGACGCCAAGCGGCCGCTGTCCATCGGTCTGCTGGGCAATGCCGCCGAGGTACTTCCCGAGCTGCTGCGCCGCAACGCGCCGATCGACATCGTCACCGATCAGACCTCCGCTCACGACCCACTGTCGTACCTGCCGATCGGCATCGACTTCGACGACATGAAGAAGATGGCCGACAAGGATCCCGTGTACTTCACCGAGCAGGCCCAGCAGTCGATGGCCAAGCACGTCGCGGCGATGGTCGGATTCCAAGACCGAGGAGCCGAGGTGTTCGACTACGGCAACTCGATCCGCGACGAGGCCCGAAAGGCCGGATACGACAGGGCTTTCGACTTCCCCGGCTTCGTCCCCGCGTACATCAGGCCGCAGTTCGAAGAGGGCCTTGGGCCATTCCGGTGGGCCGCGTTGTCGGGTGATCCGAAGGACATCGCCGCCACCGATCGGGCGATCCTCGAACTGTTCCCGGAGAACAAGCACCTCACCCGCTGGATCGAGATGGCCGGCGAGATGGTCGCATTCCAGGGGCTGCCCGCACGCATTTGCTGGCTCGGCTACGGCGAGCGTCATCGGGCCGGGCTGAAGTTCAATGAGATGGTGGCGTCGGGCGAACTGTCCGCGCCGATCGTGATCGGCCGCGACCACCTGGATTCCGGCTCGGTCGCCTCGCCATATCGGGAGACCGAGGCGATGCTCGACGGTTCCGACGCGATCGCCGACTGGCCGCTGCTCAACGCGCTGGTCAACACCGCATCCGGCGCGACGTGGGTGTCCATTCACCACGGCGGCGGTGTCGGCATGGGCCGCTCCATTCACGCCGGCCAGGTGACCGTCGCTGACGGCACCGAACTGGCCGCGCAGAAGCTCGCGCGGGTGCTGACCAACGATCCAGGCATGGGCGTGATCCGTCACGTCGACGCCGGTTACGAACACGCGACTGCGGTCGCCGAACAACGCGGCGTGCGAATTCCCATGCAGGAGAACGTGTGACCGCGTTCGACGCGTTGTGGCCGACAATCCTGGACGTCGGCAGGCACGCCTCCACCGGGGGCTATCGCCGCTATGCGTGGTCGGACGCCGATCTGACATTGCGCGAGTGGTTCACCGGCTGCGCCGCCGAGCGGAGCATGGATGTCGAAGAGGACCGCAACGGAAACCTTTGGGCGTGGTGGATGCCGCCGGGCTGGTCCGGAGATCCGACCGACGCGTTCGTCACGGGTTCGCACCTGGATTCGGTACCCGACGGTGGCGCGTTCGACGGGCCGCTCGGTGTGGTGTCCGCCTTCGCCGCCGTTGACATTGTCCGCGAGCGCGGCGTGGTGCCACGGGTGCCCGTTGCTGTGGTCGCCTTCTCCGACGAGGAGGGCGCTCGATTCGGCGTTGCCTGCGTGGGCTCGCAGCTGTCTACCGGAGCAGTGAGCGCCGAGAAGGCCCGCGGGCTGCGGGACGTCCACGGAGTGACGTTGGATGAGGCGATGACGAAGGCCGGCCGCCATCCCGAGCATCTCGGCGCCGACCCGCGGCTGGCCGATCGCGTCGGCGTTTTCGTCGAACTGCACGTCGAGCAGGGCCGCGCGCTGGACCTGGTCGACCGGCCGATCGCGGTCGCATCCGCTATCTGGCCGCACGGCCGGTGGCAATTCACGTTCTGCGGCGAGGCGAACCACGCCGGCACCACGCGGCTGGCCGACCGGCACGACCCGATGCTCGCGTTCGCGTCCTCGGTGCATGCCGCGCGGTCGTTGGCCGCCACCCACGATGCGGTCGCGACGTTCGGCAAGGTCATCGTTGCGCCCAACGGCGCCAACGCGATTCCGTCGTCCGTGCAGGCCTGGCTCGATGCCAGAGCAGCCGACGAAGCGACGTTACGGTCACTCGTCGAGAAGATCACCACCGAAGCGCGGCAGCACGCCGCGGCCGATGGCATCGAACTCGACGTCATCGCCGAATCGGTCACGCCGATCGTCGAGTTTCCGCACACCCCACGGGCTCGGCTGCAACGTGCGCTCGCCCACCTGGGCGACATCCCGGTGCTGCCGACCCAGGCCGGCCACGACGCCGGCATCCTGTCCGCGGTGGTGCCGACCGCAATGTTGTTCGTACGCAACCCAACCGGCGTGTCGCACTCCCCCGTGGAATTCGCCGAAGCATCCGACTGCAATACGGGAGCTGTGGCGCTGGCCGACGTGATGGCAGATTGGGTGGCACCGTGACGGACACGTGGTGGTGCGAACACGCCTGGCTCGGCGAGTCGGTCGCCGACGGCGTGCTGTTCACCGTCGCCGACGGCCGCATCACTGCGATCGACACCGACACCTCCGCGCAGCCAGGCTCACACCGGTTGCGCGGGCTCGTCGTCCCGGGACTGGCCAACGCCCATTCGCACGCTTTCCACCGAGCCCTGCGCGCCCGCACCCAACGCGACCGTGGTTCGTTCTGGACCTGGCGCGACCTGATGTACCGCGCCGCCGAGCGACTGAACCCCGAGCGCTACCGCCGGCTGACCCGCGCGGTGTATGCCGAAATGACACTCGCCGGAATCACTGCGGTCGGCGAATTCCACTATGTACACCACGACGCCGACGGCTCCCGCTACACCGATCCGAATGCCATGGGACAGGCCGTGATCGGCGGCGCGGCCGACGCCGGGCTCCGCCTTACCCTGCTCGACACCTGCTATCTGAGTTCCGGGCCGGACGGCGCACCGCTCGCCGGCCCACAGCTTCGGTTCGGCGACGACACCGGTGAGCAGTGGGCGGAACGCGTCGAGGCGCTACGGCAGCAGGTCGGCGCGCACTCATCAGTGCTCGTCGGGGCCGCGCTGCATTCCGTCCGTGGCGTCCCCGTTGAGCACATGCTTGCGGTCGTGAAATGGGCTGAGGGACACGGTGTTCCGCTGCACATCCACTCCTCCGAGCAGACCCGCGAGGTCGACGAGTGCCTGGCCGTGCACGGCCGCACGCCGACCGCGGTGCTACGTGACGTCGGGGCGTTGGGGCCCCACACGACGGCCGTGCACGCCACCCACCTCACCGCCGAGGACATCGCCGACCTCGACCGGACGTCGACCGGAGTGTGCTTCTGCCCCACCACCGAGCGCGACCTCGGCGACGGAATCGGACCCGCGCCCGCGCTGCTCGCAGGGAGCGGTCTGTTCAGCCTCGGCTCCGACAGCCACGCCGTGATCGATCTGTTCGAGGAGGCCCGCGCCGTCGAACTCAACGAACGCCTCGCCTCCCACACGCGCGGCATCGTTGCCGCCGACCGCCTGCTGCGGGCCGCCACCTTTGACGGGCATCGCGCCCTCGGCTGGTCGGACGCCGGCGAACTGAAGGTCAGCGCACGAGCGGATTTCGTCGCGGTCCGAACCGATTCGATCCGCACCGCGGGCGGCGGTGCGACGGTGGAAAATGTCGTCTTTGCCGCGGCGGCACCCGATGTCACCGACGTGGTGGTCGACGGCCGCGCCGTGGTGATTGACCGCAAGCATCTCACGGTGCCCGACGCGGAAGCTGAACTCGTTTCGGCCATTGCGGATCTGATGGAGGCGTCCCGATGACCGTGCTTTACACCGACATCCGCGAGCTTGTCACCAACGTGCCCGCCAACGCCGATGGCGACCCGCTCGGGATCATCGAAGACGCGGCACTGGTGGTCGACGGCGACCAGATCGCCTGGATCGGCAAGCGCGCCGACGCACCCGATGCCGACGAACGAATCAGCTGCGCCGACACCAGCGTGATCCCCGGATTCGTCGACAGCCATACCCATTTGGTCTTCGCGGGCGAGCGGTCGGCGGAATTTGCGGCGCGGATGAGCGGCCAATCGTACGAAGCGGGCGGGATCGCATCGACGGTGACCGCGACACGTAAGGCCGACGATGCGACGCTTCTGGCCGGCGTCCAGCGCCTCGCCGACGAGTTGCTGCGCGCCGGCGTGACCACCTTCGAGTGCAAGAGCGGCTACGGGCTAACGGTCGACGACGAGGCCCGTTCGTTGCAGATCGCCAAGGCCGTCACCGATGAGACGACTTTCCTTGGCGCGCACGTCGTTCCAGCCGAGTATCGCGACGACCGCGCAGCATACATCGACATGGTCACCGGTCCGATGCTGCAAGCCTGCGCACCGCACGCGCGGTGGGTGGACGTGTTCTGCGACCGCGGTGCCTTCGATGTCGACGAGTCCCGTCACATCCTGACCGCCGGAATCGCCGCCGGGCTCGACGCGCGGCTGCATGCCGGCCAACTCGGACCCAGCGCGGGCATCCGGCTCGCCGTCGAGCTGGGCGCGGCGTCGGTCGATCACTGCACCTATGCCACCGACGAGGATGTCGACGCGCTCGCCTCGGCCGCCGATACCACCGTCGCCACGCTGTTACCGGGCGCCGAATTCTCGACGCGCGCACGATATCCGGATGGCCGGCGACTGATCGACGCGGGCGCGACGGTGGCGCTGGCGACCGACTGCAATCCGGGCAGCTCGTTCACGACAAGCATGCCGTTCTGCATCGCCGTCGCGGTGCGCGATATGAATTTCACTCCCGCCCAGGCGTTGTGGGCCGCGACCGCGGGCGGGGCGGCGGCGCTGCGCCGCGACGACGTCGGGGTCCTTGCCGTCGGCCGGCGGGCGGACTTCGTCCGGCTGGACGCTCCGTCGTACCTCCACCTCGCGTACCGACCAGGCGTGCCGCTGGTGCGCGATGTCGTCAAGGACGGCCACCACATGACCAACGAGAAAGTGGAGTCACGATCGTGAGTACCGAAACCGTTGTAGTGGGCGTCGGCCCCGTTAGCTTCGACGAGGTGGTGCGCGTCGCCCGCGAGGGCGCCACGGTCGCCCTGTCCGAAGAGTCACTGGACGCGATCGCCAAGAGCCGCGCGCGCATCGAGCAGCTGGCCCATGACCCCAAGCCCGTCTACGGGGTATCCACCGGGTTCGGCGCACTCGCCACCCGGCACATCCCCCACGAGCTGCGAACCCAGTTGCAGCGCAGCCTGATTCGCTCCCACGCCGCCGGATCCGGTCCCGAGGTCGAACGGGAAGTCATCAGGGCCATGATGCTGCTGCGGTTGTCGACGCTGGCCACGGGCCGCACCGGGGTGCGGCCTGAGGTCGCGCAGACATACGCGGCGATGCTGTCTGTCGGACTGACGCCCGTCGTCTATGAGTACGGCAGCCTTGGCTGCTCCGGGGACCTCGCGCCGCTGGCCCACGTCGCGCTGGCCGCAATTGGCGACGGGTTCGTGCGCACGGCCGACGGCGAACGGCTGCCCTCCGCCGACGCGCTGGCCCGGCATGGCATCGCGCCGGTGGTGCTCGCTGAGAAGGAGGGGCTGGCGCTGATCAACGGCACCGACGGCATGCTCGGCATGCTGGTGCTGGCGCTGCGCGACCTCGACCGGCTGGTGAAGCTCGCCGACGTCGCGGCGGCCATGAGCGTCGAGGGATTGCTCGGCACCGGCCGCGTGTTCGCGGAGGATCTGCACGCGATGCGCCCGCATCCGGGGCAGGCCGCCGCGGCCGCCAACATGCGCCGCGTGCTCGCCGACTCGCCGATCGTCGCGAGCCACAGCGGCCCGGACTGCTCCCTTGTCCAGGACGCGTACTCACTGCGCTGCGCACCCCAGGTCGCCGGCGCGGTCCGCGACACCGTCGACCATGCCCGCACGATCGCCGGCCGCGAATTGGCCAGTGCCATCGACAATCCCGTCGTCACGCTCGACGGCCGGGTCGAATCGAACGGCAACTTCCACGGCGCCCCGGTCGGCTATGTATTGGACTTCCTCGCCATCGCTGTCGCCGATCTGGCCAGCATCAGCGAGCGGCGCACCGACCGGTTCCTCGATGTCGCTCGCAGCCACGGCCTCAACCCATTTTTGGCCGACGATCCCGGTGTGGACAGCGGGCACATGATCGCCCAGTACACGCAGGCCGCAATCGTCTCCGAGCTCAAACGGCTGGCCAACCCGGCCAGCGTCGACTCCATCCCGTCATCGGCGATGCAGGAGGACCACGTATCCATGGGGTGGTCAGCGGCGCGCAAGCTGCGCAGGGCCATCGACGGGCTCACCCGCGTCCTGGCGATCGAGACACTCACCGCCGCACGCGGTATCGAAATGCGCGCCCCGCTGGCGGCGGCACCCGCCACGGCGGCCGTCATCGCCGCGATCCGGGAAGCCGTCGCGGGGCCCGGCACCGACCGCTATCTGTCGCCCGAAATCGATGCCGTCGTCGACCTCGCTGCCTCAGGGATACTCGTGGCAGCCGCGGAATCAGTCACCGGTCCGTTGGCCTGAAGCCAGCGGTTCAGAACACGCTCCACCCGTACTGCTCGGCCCGAAGCTCCTTGATCGAGTGGAGCAGTTTTTTGTCGCGCATGGACCGCGCCAGTTCTTCGGGTGTCGGCAGCCGGAGTTCATTCCCCTGGAAGACCGACAATCCGCTGCAATTGGAGCAGATCGAGATGTCGCCATCGTGCGGTGTGTTGGCGGGATCTCGTGGGTCGACGAAGGTATTGACCGTGTGCTGACAGAACGGACACCGTCGCCCCACCACGACGTGGACATTCATCTTGTTTACGTTAGGCCCGATGCAGGCGTCTGCAAATGCTTATGGCGAACGTACTTGGATTCTTGTTGCAAGCGAAACGACGCGATTGGATGGCCAAAATCGACTGGGGCAAAGTCGATTTCGCGCGCGTAAACGCTTCGAACTGCACGGTGGGTGGTGAGTTGTCCACTTAGCGAAATTCTTGGCTACGACGGTGCCGGACCCTCGGCGTCGAGAATCAAGGCGACCGTGTTGCCGACCGAGCGGGCGAACGTGCGATCGTCGACGTCCTCCAGACCGGTCGATGCGCGCAGGAAGTCGCCGAACAGGCACCAGCCGAGCTGCAGCGCGATCGTGTGCGCGGCGGCCAGCCGCGCGCCCAGTTCGCTGGAGTGCCGCGCACGCACGGTCTCCAGGAGCTGCTCCATTGTCGGAAAGCGGCTCTGAAGCTCGCCGATCGAATACCCGTCGAGTGAGGTACGGGCGAGCACGCGGAGCTGACGGTCGACCGCGTCGCCGATGACGCGTCCGTCCGCGTGTGCGCCGAGAAGTTCGGCGAGATGCTGGCCGAGATAGTCGAGCACCGCACCAACGAGCCGGTCCTTGTTGCCGAAGTGCCGGTGGATCAGACCGTGATTGACCCGCGAGCGCGATGCGATGTCGCGGATGGAGGTTGCTGCGGGTCCGCGTTCGGCGAATAGGTCTGCGGCAGACTCCAGCACCGCCGCGACGACTTCCGCCCTGCCCAGGGGCGTACCGGCGCGTGGGGTGCCGGCTCTTGCACGAACTGTAGTCACATGACTACGGTACCGGGCAAGGCGTTTGCGGTCAGCAGACGCCTCGGCGGAAGGAATCGCCCGTGGCAACGACGCCATACTCCTACGGTCGTTTTATCGGCAGGGTCGGCGGCTTGGCGGTCGCACTGGGGATCGGCGCGGCGATTGCGAACAACTCCGCGGTCGCCGCCGCTGAGGACGGTCAGTCGAGTCCCTCAGAGGCATCGTCATCGGCGGGCTCGGAATCGTCGGCGGGGCCCACCGCGAAGTCGCCAGACTCGCCGGAGCCTCAGCCCTCGAATTCCGCGGCGTCAACAACAAATGATGACGCCGCCGAATCGGATACCCCAACGGACGGGCACACAACCCCGGACCAGAAGGCCGACACGTCGTCGCCGAAGTCAACGGTGAGCGCGCAGACCGTCACCCTGCACGATGACACCAAGGCAACCACCGGCAAAGATCCAGCGCCGAAGCCGGCCGCTCCCGCCGAGACCCTGGCGATGGCCTCGACGCTGGCAACGGCCAACCGCGAACGCGCACAAGCCTTTGCCTCCGACCCCACCGACACCACCACACAGCCGGTGGCGGCGGCCCAGACGGTGGCGGTCAGTCCCCTGGGAACGCCGGAACAACTCGAAGCCGAGCGACGCGCCGCCGAAACGGTCAACACGCTTCCGGTTCAGTTTATGAAGCTCGTGCTCCAATTCGGTTGGCGCGCAACCGCACAACAGCAGTTCAACCTGGTCGGCGGCCCGGACCAGGAGAATCTTGACGCGCTCAACAAGGCCGTCGACGAGTACGCCATGGGGGCCGCATTCCAGCAGCAACTGCTCAATCCCATGACGCCGACGGCCGTCATGCAGGTGGCCCCGCCGCACATCTGGTACGGGCAGGACGTGAGCGGCTCGCGCATCCTCTACGACAACCCGGACACCATCTACCGCTTCATGGCGGTCAACAAGACCTCGACGTATGTGATCACGGGCCGCTTCACCGGCGAGATGCCGGCCGACACGACGTTCAGCGTGCTGACCGG
>DASRJA010000431.1:0-4376 GCA_035649695.1 Mycobacterium sp.
CGATAGGCCGGAGGCGCGTAGCGCCTCGGAGATGCCGAGCAGTTCACGATCGAGGATGTCGCGGGTCGCTTCGGGCGTGACGTCACGTGGCGTCACACCCGTGCCGCCCACCGACACCACCAAGTCCACTCCCCCGATAACTGCGGTGTTGAGGGCATTGCGGATCTCCACCTCGTCGGCAGAGACCACGACTACGCCGTCCACCACGAATCCCGCCTCACCAAGCAACTCGGTGACCAACGGACCGCTGTGGTCCTCCTCGCCATGCGCGGTGCGGTCATCGACGACGACGACGAGCGCCCGGCCCACCAACTCCCCTGGCTGTTCCATGACTGCAACCGTATAACTGGGAAGCGACACCGGCGCGGCCACTCTCAGTGGCCGAGGCCCTGACGTGACGCTCACTGCTGCGCCTTGCCGAGGGTGACCTGCACGGTCTGCGGCTTGCCCGCCGGATCGAGGTACGTCAGCGTGACCTTGTCCCCTGGCGCCTTGGATCGCACCGCGGCCACCAGTGCGTCGGCGCTGCCGATCACCCGGTCGTCCACCTTGGTCACCACGACGCCGCTGGGCAGTCCTGCGGCCGCCGCGGCACCGCCGCTGGTGACCTCGACGATCTTCGCGCCGTCTACGGCGGCATCGTTACCGACCTGCACGCCGAGCGAGGCGTGCGATGCGGTTCCGCTCTTGATGAGCTCGTCGGCGATCCGCTTGGCCTGGTCCACGGGGATCGCGAAACCCAGCCCGATGGAGCCGCTTTGGGCCGCAGGTCCGGCGTCCGCGCCCAATGTCGCGATCGCCGAATTCACACCGATCAACTCGCCGTTCATGTTGACCAGCGCGCCGCCCGAGTTACCCGGGTTGATCGCGGCGTCGGTCTGGATGGCGTCAAGCACCGTGTTCTGGTTCTGCGCGTCGCCGCCCGCGGCCACCGGCCGGTTCAGCGCGCTGATGATGCCGGTGGTCACGGTGCCTTCGAGCCCCAGCGGTGAGCCGATGGCGACCACGTCCTGGCCCACCCGCAGGTTGCCCGACGAGCCAAGCGTGATCGGGGTCAAGCCCGACGCACCCTGCACGCGGACCACCGCGATGTCACTGCTGGGGTCGGTGCCAACGACGGTGAAACCCGTTGTGTGACCGTCCGCGAAGGTCACCTTTGTCTGGGCGCCGCCGGCGGCGGCGGGCCCGGCTGAGCTGTCTTTGGCGGCGGCCACGACGTGGTTGTTGGTCAGGATCAGCCCATCGGAGGACAGGATGATGCCGGAGCCCTCTTCAGACTGTCGCCCGAGGTCGACCTCCAGCTTGACCACGCTGGGCACCACCTTGGCCGCGACCTGCTCGACGGAGCCGGCGGGCAGGCTGGCAGCAGGCATGCTGGGCGCCAGACCGGTCACGCTTGAGCCGGCCGACGGCCGGTCCGGCTGCACAAGCAGCGCGACTCCGCCGCCGATTCCAGCCGACACGATCGCCACTGCGACCGCGCCAGCTGTCAAAGCTCCTGCACGAGAACGCTTTTGGCGCACGGGCGGCATCGAGGGCACACCGGATGGCTGCGGGGCACCGCGGTACGGATCGTAGGGCGTACGGAACTGCTGCTGGGTGGCGTATCGCCAGTCGTATGGCTGCTGCTGCTGGGGCTGCTGGTAGGGACCGGGCCGGTATGCACCGGGGTATCCGGGCGCCGCGTGCTGCTCATGGCCGCCAGGCCGGTGACCCGGCTGCGGTGGCGGCGGCGAGTACCTCGGGTGGTTCGTCATGTGGCTGCGGTGCTCTTCCTGGAGTAGGTACCGACATCTGGAACAACGATGGATGCAAGCTCAGGGTGCCCATTTGGGCTGAGAATCCACTTAGAGAACTTTCGGGAGATGCCCAGACTTTCCTCCCCCTTCAACGAACTCCCCCGATCACACATTGTCGGCGCTGACCACCCGATCGTCCATGTCGGCGGGCTGTGCCGTCGGTAGTGGCCGGCCGGGCAGCACCACATGGATCGACGTCCCGGGTGGTTGCCCACCGGGGACGGTGTCCTCGACACGCAGCGTGCCGCCATGTTTGACCACAACCTGCTTCACGATCGCCAGGCCGAGGCCCGATCCGGGCATGGCGCGCGCCGACGTCGAACGGTAGAACCGCTCGAACACCAGCCGCCGCTCCTGCGGCGGGATACCGGGCCCGAAGTCAGACACCACCAGTTCGGCATGTGACGGGTCGATTTGCGTCAGCCGGACGCCAACCCGACCACCGGGCGGGCTCCACTTCGCGGCGTTGTCGAGCAGGTTCAGCACCGCGCGCGCCAACCCACCACCATCGCCGTAGACCTGCCACCCGGTGACCGAGACGTCGAACTCGATGTCGCTGCGCCGTCTGCGAACTCGCTCAAGGGAGCGGTCCACCACGTCGGACATGTCGACCGGTTCATGGATGACGCCACCGGCCTCGTCGCGGGTCAGATCCACCAAATCGCCTACCAGCGTTGACAATTCCTCGATCTGCGCGATCACATCCGCGCGCAGCCCGGCCATCTCGTCGTCCGGCAACCGCGGCGCACCGGGCGCCATCGCGGCCATCAGCAGCTCGACGTTGGTACGCAAGGACGTCAGCGGGGTGCGCAGCTCGTGGCCCGCGTCGGTGACCAGTCGTGCCTGGCGTTCGCGGGATTCGGCCAGCGCACGCAGCATCATGTTGAAAGCCTCTGTGAGACGGGCGAGTTCGTCGCTGCCGAGCACCGGGATGGGTCTCAGGTCGTCGGTTCGGGCCACCCGTTCGGCCGCTTCGGTCAGCCGCGCCACCGGCCGTAGCCCGGCGCGGGCCACCGCACCACCGGCCATCGCGGCCACCACAACGCCGAGGCCACCGACGATGAGCAGCACCGTGCCCAACCGTTTGAGCACCTGGCTCGTCGGCGCCAGGCTCTTGGAGATCAGCAGCGAGCTGCCGTTGGTGAGGTGCAATGCCAGCACGCGCTGGTGGTTGGCGGTGCGCAGAGACATCAGCAACTCGCCGGACACCACAGCCTTTTCCGGCTCCCCGAGCGGCAATGTTTGGCCTTCCTGGTTAGCCGTATAGATGTATCGGCTGGGATTGACCAGCATCGCGTTGACATCCGAATACGCAGTGCCTTCGATGGCCTTGCCGGGATCGGCGGCCAGCGACCCGCTCTCGATCAGCAGCCGGGCCCGGCTGTGCAGCTGATTGTCGAGGTCGTCGTAGAGCGCCCGCGACACCACCGCGTAGACGGCGACGGAAATCAGCACCACGACCATCGCCACCATCGACATGGCGAGCAGCATCACGCGCCAACGCAGCGACACTGAACTGGCGGCGGTAAGAGGTGGCCGCCTCGCTTGCGGCCTGAACCCGAACTTCTGGGCTGACATCAGGGCGGTGTTTCACGCAACACGTAACCCACCCCGCGGACGGTGTGGATCAGTCGCGGCTCTCCTTCGGCTTCGGTCTTGCGGCGCAGGTATCCGACGTACACCTCGAGCGCATTGCCGGACGTCGGGAAGTCGAACCCCCAGACCTCCTCGAGGATGCGGCTGCGGGTGAGCACCCGGCGCGGATTGGCGATCAGCATTTCCAACAAAGCGAACTCGGTACGAGTCAGGCTGATCTGCCGGTCGCCGCGGGTGACTTCGCGGGTCACCGGGTCCAGGGACAGATCGGAGAAGGTCAGCGCGGGCGACTCGGCATCGTCGTCGGGCGTCCGTCGGCGCAGCAGCGCGCGCATCCGCGCCAGCAGTTCCTCGAGTGCGAACGGCTTGGGCAGGTAGTCGTCGGCGCCCGCGTCCAGCCCAGCGACTCGCTCCGACACCGAGTCGCGGGCGGTCAGCACCAGGATCGGCAGGTCGTCGCCGGTGCTGCGAAGCTGACGGCACACCTCGAGCCCGTCCAGCCTCGGCATCATCACGTCGAGCACGAGGGCATCCGGCCGGTCATTGGCGATCACGTCGAGGGCCTCGCGGCCGTCCTGCGCCAGCTCGACTGAATATCCGTTGAACGAAAGCGACCGGCGCAGGGATTCGCGCACAGCGCGATCGTCGTCAACGACAAGTATGCGCACAGCCACAGTGTCTATCCATCACCTGAGACTGACCTGAGAGGCGCGCCGCTATCGCGCGCGGCCGGCGTTAGCGGCGGTCGAGGTCGATAAGGCCGAGGCGGGCGGCCTTGAGCAGGCGCCGCGGCACCTTGTGCTGCTGACCGGCGACGGTCACGTTGACCAGTTCGGGCCGCTTGGCCTTCCATTGCGCGCGCCGGCTACGGGTGTTCGCGCGCGACATTCTGCGCTTGGGCACAGCCATGATCGAGCTCTCCTCATATAGGGGGTATGCGCGCCGCGCGTGGTCGGGCGTCGGCAATTGCTCTTCAGGATA
>DASRJA010000432.1:0-10178 GCA_035649695.1 Mycobacterium sp.
CCATTCGGGATATCGCAGACCCAGCGACCACTGGCCCAGCAGTCGATGCACGGTCCGCACCGGCGAGATCGCGCGCCACACGGGTCCGACGGCGAGCGACAGCGCCACCAGACCGACCCACAACAGCACGTAGAAGACGCCGGGCAGCGGGTTGTCCGGGCCCTGCGGGCCGAACACCGCGGCGACCGCGACCCAGACCGCGAACAGCAGCGCCGCGATCGCCACCACCCAGCGGGTGGCCGGCGCGTCGATCACCGTCGTCACCCATCGCGGCAGTGCCCGGCCTGGCTTGTCCGGGTCGAACCGCGGCCTGCGCCAGGCAACCGCGACAACCGCAAAAGTAAACGTCAACGCCCACGCAGCGCCGATGAGCGCATAGCTCAACGGGATTGGCAGATCGGTCGAGCCACCCAGGCCATGGGCCAGTACGGCAACGGACCGATCAGCCGTCACTGCACGGTGATGGTTGCGATGATCTTGTTCAGCTTGTGCAGCTCCACGTCGACCTTGCCGGGCACGTCGACGGTGAACACGAAGGACTGCGCCGGCTTGGCCTCGATATTGAAGCTGTGCTCGGGCGTTGAGTGCAAGTGCAACTCGTCGGCGGCGTCGCTGTTGACGCGAATGACGATCTGCTCCTTGACCGCGGCTTGCAGCTGCTGGTTGGCCGGGGTCACCTTGCCGCCGTTGATCGTGACGTCGACGAGGAGCCGCGACGGCGGCGCCTGCTCGTTCGACATGTCCGACGGGTTGACGGTCGACGGGGGCTGGCTGCTCGAGGTGCTGACAGCCACCTCGTGAGATCCACCACATCCGGCCGTGATGAGGGCAGCGGCCGTCAAGATCACAAGAGTTCTAGATGAAGTCACGGTCAACCATCTTGGCGCGGCGAGTCGGAGTTCTCACCTCGGGGTGCATCGCTCGTGCGGCGGCGGTCCCGCATCGCGATGTAGATGACCACCCCCGCGACGGCGATCGCGGGCGCGAAGGCCGGTATTGCAAGAAGCAGCCCGTGATGGGCGAGAATCTCAACTTCGGGTTGTCCGGTCACGCCTGCGCCGTTGGCTGGAGTTCGGCCTCGCTGCCCGAGGCCTCGATGCGGTTGATCCTACCGGCGCCCCAGCTGAGGACGCCGATGAGGACCAGCGTGCAGAACAGGACCACGAGGCCGCCGATCGTCCACAGCACCATCGGGGTGTCGGGGTTGCGCTCGCGCTGCAGGATGGTGATCTCGGCGACGAACGGCCGGGTGAACGATGCCTCTGCCGGCACCTCTTTTGCGCCGATGCCCGGGTCCGCGGCAAGGAAGATCGGCACCGCCGCCAACGTCGTTCCGTCATGCAGGCGCAGGAGCGTCTTCCACGAACCCCACACCGGAACGGGCTGGGTGGTGCGGTAGTGACCGGGACCGACCTTTTCGAGATTGTCGACGACCTGGCCACGCTGGTTCTGCAGATGGCCCTGCCAGCCGAGGATCGACACCCAATTGGGGTCGTCGCTGACGAAGGTCGGCGGATTGATCAGCACGTCGGCGTTCACCATCCGCTGACCAGGCGCGCTGCCCGCCACATCCGTGAGAGCGATTGTCGCCGTGACGTTTTGCGGCACGTTGTAGCGCAGGCCGTTGGCGGTCGCGCCACCGATCGCCAGGACTGTCAGCACCACAAGACCGATGCTGATGGCGCGCGACGGCAGTCGCCGCGAGGTGAGCACCAAGCCGAACAGGGCGCCGCACGCGCCTGTGAGGATGGCGACCGGGATGGCCATGGCCAGCGCCTCGGGCCAGATGCTGGTCGGCCACGGGTAGTGGTAGACCGCGCCGATCCACAATGACTCCAACCAGAGGCCGACGGTCGCCACACCCAAGCCGCTGACGGCGCCGAAAAGCACGGGCCGTTTGAAAAGTGGTGTCAGCGCGATCAATTCGACGACGATTGCGGGTCCGAGGTACAGCGCGAACCAGTTGATCGGCGCCCCGAAGATCGGGCCGACGAGTAGCGCCATCAGACCGCGCAGCGCGATGGCCAGCAGCGCGGCGATCACGGCCGCACCGCGTCCCAGCATGATGCGGGCCGCGACGCAGCCGAATGCGGCCGCCGCGGCGATCAGCATGGGTTCGAACACCTGTCGGAATTGCGGTACGCCGAAATCGAATTCGATCTGGAACACCGACAGGCCGATGAGAATCCCGCCGAAGCCGAGGTACTGAACGAACTTGATGAAGACGCCGCCGGTCGGGGCGTCCTCACCCATCGCCTTCAGCCCCTCGTAATTCAGCATGAGTGCGGACAGCGTCGAGAAGCCCGCGCCACCGATCATCATCAAGTGGGTCGGACCCCACAGCGTGACGTCTTGGCCGAAGATGCGGTGCCAGATGTCGTCGAGGGGGAAGCCGAGCAGTGCGTAGAGGCCGCAGCCGGCCATCAGGATGCCGCCGACGGGCGCATACCAGTCTTTCGTGATTCGGACGGCAGATGGACCCGGCTTGTCGTAGGGCAGCACGCAGGCCAGGCAGCCGGCGATGAACAACAGGAACAAGCCGAACAGGATGAAGTAGTGCGCGGGGTTGGCCAGCGGCCCCGGGTCGCGGCCCTTGCCGATGTGCAGGCTGACGTCCCAGATGAACCCGAACAGCGCGCAGATCAGTGTCGCAATGAACAACGCCATCGGCAGCGCCACCCACGTCGGCCGCTTGAATTTCCTGGCCGCATATTCCGCCAGGCTGTTCAGCCAGGTGATGCGGCGCTGCCGGTGGAGATAGCCGATCCACAGCAACCCGGCGGTCACAACGAGCGTGGCCACCGACATTCCGATTACCTGATCGAGCGCCGCGCCGCCGCCCTCACCGCCCTGCGCGAGCACCGAAACCTGCTCTGAGCTGTGCGAAGTCCCCATTGCCATCCCACCCGCTGACTGTCGTCGGACCGAACTGACTCACGAGTAATGTTGCCAGAATTCCCCGAACCGAAACCAGGGGTATCAGGTAACTACCACCTTGAAAGTCTTCAAACTGGTGTCGGCGGCGTCCGGCACATTCATCCCGGCATCGAGGCCGGAGCGCAGGTAGTCGATCACCGCGTCGTTGAGCCGCTCGCCGGGCACCACCGCGGGTATGCCAGGCGGATAGGGCGTGATCTGCTCGGCGGATATCCGGCCGCTGGCCTTCTCGGCCGGCACTGCCTCGACGTCCCCGAAGAACGCGTCCCTCGGCAGCTGGATGCTCTCGAGTTCGATCTCCTTCGGCGACGGCAAACGGATCGGGGGCGGCGGCTCGAAGTCATTGGCTGCCTTGCGCCACGCCCACAGCGCATCCAGCAGCCGTTCGCCGGTGGCTTTGTCGTCGGCGAATGACATTGTCGCCAGCAGCCGGCGGTGATCGCTCATGCCGAGGTCGACCTGCTTGTGCTTGCGCAGCCAGTCAGCGGCCTGGTAGCCCGACGTTCCCGTGCCGGACAGATCCATCAGGATCTGCAACCGGTCCAAGTCGTGGGATGCCTCGACACCGAGGAGTTCGTCGTCAAGCACCTCGACGTCGGGAATCAACTCGATGTCATCGCGCAGCCCGTCCACCAATTCCAGTGCGCTTCCGAGTAATTCGCGGCCATGCTCGACCATCTGCCGCCGCCAGCCATCCAGTGCCGCGTACACCATCACGTTCGGGCTCGTGGTCATCAGCAGGTCCGCGCATGCCGACAGCCGGTCCTTATCGACCAGGTCGCCCTGCATGTGGAACACCGAGCCCTGCTCGAACCCGGCGCCCATCTTGTGCACGCTGACCACGCACACGTCGGCGCCGGCATCCATGGCCCAGGTCGGCAGGTCCTCGTGGAACGGCAGGTGTGCACCCCAGGCTTCGTCGACGATCAGCGGCTTGCCGTGCTCGTGGCATACCTTCGCGATGCCTTCGAGGTCGGTGCAGGTGCCATACGGGCTGGGGCTGACCACCAGGGCGCCGGCGGCGTCGGGGTAGCGGGCCCAGGCGTCGGCGTAGTTCTGCGGCGACGGCGGATGGGAGAAGTGCCGCTCGGCATCCCACTGCGGCGTGATCCACCGCGCCTGCACGCCGGAGAAGACGAGGCCGGCCACGACCGATTTATGGCTGTCACGTGCGACCAGCAGGCTGTCATCGCCGCCTGCGACGGCCATCATCGCGGCCTTCACCGACAAAGAGCTGCCGCATGTCGAGAAGAACGCGAGGTCGGCGCCGACGGCCTCGGCCATCAAATCCTCGGCCCGCTTCAAGTACTTGTTGCTGGTGCGCCGGTCATCGAGGCCGCCGCTCATCAACACGTCGTCGCGGAAGGGCTCGTGCCCGAGCACCGCCAGCACCCGATCGTCCGCGCCGCGGCCGTGACGATGGCCGGGCGGCGTGTACCCGTACCGGTTGCTCTTTCGGTATTCGACCAGTCCGTCGAGGATCGGCGCTTCGGATTGATCCATGATCGGCGGAGTACCCGTTTACTGCGTGAGCACCACATTGACCGCGCAGACGACAGCGGTGAGAATGCCAGCGATGAGATTCGAGAAGCGCACCGCGGTGATCACCGGCGGTGCGATCGGCTTCGGCCGGGCGTTCGCGCGGGCGCTGGTCGCCGAGGGCGCCAGCGTGGTGATCGCCGACATCGACGTTGACACGGCCGAACGCACTGCAGCGGAACTGGTTTCAGCCGGCGGACAGGCGATCGCGGTGGACTGCGACGTCGCCGACGCGGAACGGGTGGACGCCGCCGTAGCGACGACGATCGAACGGTTCGGTGGCATCGACATCGTGATCAACAACGCCGGGCTGCACCTGATGAAGTACAACCAGCCATTCGGGGTGTTGTCCCGCAATGAGATCCGCAGCCTTTTCGACGTCAACGTGATGGGCGTGATCAACGTGACGCTGGCCTGCCGGGACTCGATGCACGAGCGCGGTGGCGGCGTGGTACTCAACATCTCGTCGATGGCCGGCTACATGAGCGCCACCCCATATGCGGTGTCGAAACTAACGGTGCGCGGGTTGACCGTCGCGTTCGCGACCGAACTTGCGCCGGATCGAATCCGCGTCAACGCCATTGCACCCGGACTGATGAACACGGAGAATGCGCTGGCCGATCTGCCGAAGCCGTTGATCGACGAGTTCGTTCACAAGCTTCAGCTCGTGCACCGGCTCGGCACGATGGACGACGTGGTCTCGGCGATGTTGTTCCTGTGCTCCGACGAGGCGTCGTTCATTACGGGGGAGACGTTCAAGGTCAGCGGCGGCTACCCACTGAATTTCTGATTTGTGTAGCGCACGAGACGCGCTTGCATCTCGGGATACGGGTCGGAAGCTGGCAACTCGGTGGCATCGCGGACGGCGACCGCGGCCTGCGCCGCGGCGTGAATGGCGACGCGGTACGGCAGTGAACCCGTCGACACCCGGCTGATGCCGAGCTTGGCAAGCTCAGCGAGCGAGAGTCCAGGGATGGCAAGGACATTGACCGGCAGCGGGATGGCCGCGGCGAGCTCGCGCAGCAGGTCGGGCTCGGCGGCGCCGGGAATGAAGATGCCGTCCGCGCCCGCCTCGGCGTATCTGGCGGCCCGGTCCACTGTCGCGGCCACGGTGGCGTCCTGACCGAACCAGTAGGTGTCGACGCGGGCGTTGACGAACACATCGGGCGAACGTTGTTTGATGGCTTGCACTTTGGCCGCATTCCGCGGCGGGTCGATCAGCTTCGCGTCGGTGCTGTCCTCGATGTTGATGCCGTCGACGGGCAGTCGGCCGACGTAGTCGGCGACCTCATCTGGATCGTCTGTGTAGCCATCTTCGATGTCCATGGTGAGGTAGCAGTCGAGTGGCCGTAGCGCGGCGGCCAGCCCGAGGTTGGCCTCCTTGGTCGACCGGCCTCCGTCTGGCCTGCCAAGGCTGGACGCCACGCCGAAGCTGGTGGTGCCGATCGCGGCGAAGCCGCACTCCAGCAGCGCCAGCGCCGACGGTACATCCCACGCGTTGGGCAGCAGCAGTGGCAGTTCGCCATAGTGCAAGTCCCTGAACGTCATTCGTCACTCCACGGGGTGATCGGCCGGTCGCGGCGTTCGCCGTCCACGATCATGTCGACGCGCTCGTCGAAGAAGCAGATCCGGTCGCGCACGGGTTCGGCGTCGTGCAGTGGCTCGTGATATGTCCACGCCACGTCGCGTGGGCCGTCGGGCACGGAGTAGTACGACGCCCGGCCCTTGTATGCGCAATAGCTTGCCCTGTCACTGGGTTCGAGCCGGACGGCCACGTCCTCGCGAGGCAGATAGAACCGGACCGGCAGCAGCGTCTCGAACAGCACCATCGGGCGCGTGGACTCCGCCAGTAGCCGACCGTCGAGTTCGATGCGGACGTGGCGGCTGCTGCGCAGCACGTCGATGCGGCCGAACGGATCATGCGGGTGGCCGACCAACGGCTCGTCCTCCTCGCGCCATTCGAACGCGGCGAACTCGAGGATGACGTAGTCGGCCATGTCGGGATCGTCGGGCCGGAACGCGGCCGCGGCGCCCGTCTCCTCACCGGCGATGACGTCGTACGCGGTGCCCGCACACGAATGCGCATCGAAGGGGACGCTCGGGTCGAGGATGGGGCGCGAACTGATCGCGGGGAGGCGCACGCCGACGTCCTCGTCGGCGCCGGACTCGGCGCCCGCGGGTACTAGCTGCGCGGTCAGCGCATCGATCGGTACCGCATAGGTCGGCACGACGCGGCGGGGCTCCCACACCAGCCGGGCCTCACAGGTTTCGGCGACCGGCTCGCCGCCGATGTATGCCCGGATCCGTTTCGCGGTGGGCTCGTAGCGCAGGGTGTCGAAATTGCCGCTGAGCAGATCCATCATTCGTACGGCCATCGCGGACCCCTTTCACTTGCGGGGCGGACGCAACACGTTCATTGCCAAGCGCATTATCGGCCGAGGGACGCGATCCTTGGCGGAAAGCGCGGCATCCGCCGCCCTGCTGCGCAGCGGAGTGCCCCTGCCGAACCATTTGTTCAGTGGGCCGCCGGTCGGCTCGAGGTGCACGTGCAGGGGCGGCTTGCCGTCGGCGGCCCCGAGCGCGTTGGAGATGACGACCCGCTGGATTTCGCTGGTGCCCTCAAAGATGGTGTACAGCTTGGCGTCTCGGTACCACTTCTCGACAGGATGGTCCTTGATGTAACCCCAGCCGCCCATTGTCTGGATCGCCCGCTCGGTGGTTCTTACCGCGACCTCGCTGGCTGCCAGTTTGGCCATCGAGCCCTCGCCGCGCTCGAACGGCACGCCGGACGCGGCCATCCAGGATGCCCGCCAGGTGAGCAGGCGTGCCGCGTCGATCGCGGTGGCCAGGTCGGCGAGCGGGAACGCGACACCTTGGTTGTCGATGATCGGCGCACCGAACGCCTCCCGCCGGTTGGCGTACTCGGTGGCGTATTCCAATGCGGCCCGCGCGATTCCGAGCGCCTGGGCGGCGACCATCGGCCGGGTCTGCTCGAAGGTTCCCATGGTGGCCGATCCGGAATGTTTGGCACCCTCCATCGCTTCCCGCGCCTTGGCCAACTTGTGTTCGAGCTTTTCTTGGCCACCGAGCAGATTCTCGGCCGGAACACGGACACCGTTGAACTTCAGCTCGGCGGTGTGCGACGCGCGGCAGCCAAGCTTGTCGAGCTTGCGGACCAGTTCCAGACCCGGCGTGCCGCCGGGCACGATAAACAGGGCCTGCCCCTTGTGACCGAGCTCCTCATCGACGACGGCGTTGACGACGTGCACGTTGGCGATGCCGCCGTTGCCGATCCACATCTTGTGACCGTCGATGATCCAGTCCGCGTCCTTTTCCGAGCCGTCGCGGTGCGCCCGGGTGCGCAGGTTGCGAACATCGCTACCGCCCTCGGGCTCGGAGATCGCCAGCGCGGCCAGCTTGAGATCGCCCGGGGTGCCGAAACATTCGGGTGCCCACTGCAGCATCTGCTCGGGAGAGGCGGCCTGGCCGATAGCCGAGAGCGCCAAGGCGGGCATCACAATCGCCAGGCCGATGCCGGCGCAGCCCCAGAACAGCTCTTCCATGAACATCGGCAGCGACAGTCCGGTCGGATCGCCGATCAGGTCGCGGTAGAAGAGCGGACTGTAGAACCCGCGTTCGGCCGCCTCTTCGAGCACCGGCCATGGAAACTCCTGGCGCTGGTCGTACTCGAGCGCGACGGGGCGGACGCACTGTTCAGCGAATTCATGCGTGCGTCGGGCGAGGTCGTGCTGCGCGGCGGTGGGCGTGATGTCGAAGCTCATCGACTGCCGGGTACCCCGCGGCAGCGCTGGCGAAGCGCTGGGCGCTAATCGACGCCGATGGCGACCTCTGTCGATTTCACGAATGCGGTCGCGCGCATCCCGGTCTGCAGGCCGAGGTCCTCCGCGGCGTCCTTGGTGATCGAGGACGTGATGATCTGCTCGCTGCCGTCGAGGCGGATCTTCACGGTCGCCATCACCGCTCCCAGGTTGACCTCGGTGATCACGCCGGTGAGCTGGTTTCGGATCGATAGACGCATAGTGCCTGAGCGTAGGCCTACCGTGATGGTCGATGAAGCTCGCAGCCATGAACCTTCGGCAACGCGACGGCGTCACGTGCGGACCGACCGTCGCGGTGGTGGCGGGCGCCCTGCTGGATCCGGGCAACCAGGCGGCGCTGTCCGACCGGGCGTGGTTCGCCGCCGAACAAGCGAGGCTGCATGCGGAGTTGAACCGGGTCTGGCCGCGCCGGCTGGGCACCACGCCGGCAGGGATGGCGCGTGCCCTCACTGGGCATAGCGCCGCATCGGGAGTGCGTTACCGGTGGCGGCTGTTTCGCGGTCGGCGGGACGGGTTGGCGGATGTGCGGCGCGCGGTGGCGAAGGGCTGGCCGGTGGCGATGTTGATCGGGTGGTTCGTCCCTCGGCATTGGGTGCTGATCATCGAAGCAGACGGACAGCGGTGGCAGTGTTACGAACCGTCGTCGGGACAGGTGCGCGCGGTTGAGCGGGATGCGGTGCAGCGGTCGCGGCTGACTGGGTTGGGCTACCCGCGGCCGTTCGCCTTCGTTCTTCCGAGAGCGTCGACACGGTCGGCGACGATGTGATCGTGTGGTGTGTCGGACGCTTTGAGGCCGGCGACCACGCCCTCGCGGTTGCGTTCGGGTTGGTTCTGCGACATCTTCGCCTTGCCTTCGACTTTCGAGATCATGAGCTCCATGCCGACGATCGCGCGTAGTTGTGCGCGCGTGTAGGTTTCGGGTGCATCGGTGACCTGCCACGGCTCGGTACGTTGCTGTTCGTGACTGTTCGTCAGCGTCGTGACGAGGTTGAGCACCCAGTCGGCGTCGTCGTGCACGATGAGGCGGCCGTAGACGTTGAGGACCTCGTAGTTCCAGGTCGGCACCACCTTGCCCGTTTCGGCTTTCGTCGCATAGAAGCTGGGCGAGATGTAGGCCTGCGGACCGGAGAAGATGGCGACCGACTCGCGGCTGTCGGCGTGCCAGTGCGGGTTGGCCCGTGACACGTGACCGATGAGCGAATGGTTGGCCTGGTTGTACAGCAGCGGCAGCGGCGTGACCATCAACCCCGACGGGTCCTGGGTGACCAGATGCGCGAAGCCGGCCTGGGCGAGAGCGGCTTCGGTTTCCTCGTCGGAGAGGGCGAACTGTCGGGGTATATACATGGCAGGTTCAGCGTAGGCCCATCGGCAACTCAGATTTGCTGTTCGAACGTATGTTCTCCAGGGTCGCCGATGAACTGTCCTGAATGTCCATAGAGTGCTTCGCTGTAGCACCGACGGCCTCGTAGTGACCTGTTATCTGGGTGTCTACAACGGGAGCTCTCAGAGATTGGGCGCAACCGTGACGAAGTTTCGAGACTCTCAGAAGTCGTCATATTCGAGACAGGTCCACAAGCTGGTCAGGACGGGTCCAGCAGGTGAGCCAGGACGCCGAGCACGTGTGAGGTCGTCCTGCCGTCAGGCACCTCATGGAAGGTGGCAGATACCTGCCGGAGGTTAGTGGCCAGTTCGCGGCGGGCCTCCGGATCGAGGCTCGCGAGTCCGTCAAGTAGCGTCACCGGCGACGTCTCCGTGTCAGACATAGCTTGACTTCCGCGCCTAGGCCTCGGCCTTGGCACGCTGCGCATCGATCTCGCGCAGCTCGACACGCCGGACCTTGCCCGTCGCGGTGCGCGGCAGCGC
>DASRJA010000433.1:0-5993 GCA_035649695.1 Mycobacterium sp.
GCGCACCGATGACCGAAACTTGTTGCAGCAGATGGTCAATGACGCGCGCGACGCCTACCCCACTGGCTCATCTGTGGTAGATCGGGGAACGGCGTACGTGCTGGCGCTGGCGGCGTGGCAGCGCGAGGATGTCCAGGGTGCGATGCGCTGGCTAGGCGGCGACATCACCATATTCGGAACACCGTTCTTCCCCCAGGTCTTGGATCAGGTGATCTTGGGTGCGCGGGTTGCGTCGGCCGCCGGCGATGCCGGTTTGCGCGAACGTGTCCTGCAGGCCGCGGACCTGCTCGAGCGTGAGCGGCCGGCGATCCCATTGTTCACCGGGGTGGCCGGGTATGCGCGCGGGATACTCGAACGTGACGCTCCAGCGTTGGTGGCTGCCGCGGAGTCGTTTCAGTCGTCGTCGCGGCCGCTTCTCTGTGCCGCAGCTGCCGAGGACGCCGGTGGCCAACTCGCAGACACCGGCCGCGGTGACGAGGCGCTCGATCAGCTCAATGCCGGATTCGACATCTACATGCACCACGGAGCCCTCGCCGATGCGCGTCGGGTGGGCCGCGAGTTGCGCCGGCTCGGTGTGCAACGTCGCATTGTCAGCCGGCCGCGGCCAAAAATGGGCTGGGACAGCCTCACCGACTCCGAGCTCACGGTGGTCAACCTGATTGCGCAGGGTGCTACCAACAGGTCCGTGGCAGAGCGGCTGCACGTCACGCCTCACACAGTGAAAGCCCACCTGCACAATGCGTTCGCCAAGCTCGGGATTAATTCCCGCGCTGAGCTGACCAAACTCACGCTGGGCAACGACCGCCCCACCAATTAGATTGTGGCGACTTAGCTATTACCCGGCCTGGCCTTAAAGATTGCCCGCCGGGCAATGGTGTCATCCACACCCGCGCGGCGACCGTAGTAGTCGTCAACTAATTGCGTTCTCACTCGAACGACGGCCGAGGCTACGCCAGACGCCGCGCTCGTGAGTACACGAGGAAGAGAGCGAAAAATGCTGAATGCAGTGCTTGGAATGCTGGCTATGATGCCGGTGGTGTTCGGTGTCGTTGGGTGGGCGATGGTGTCCCGATGACCGCAGACTCGACTAGCTGCGTCGCCGAATCAGCAAGTAGCACTATCGATCCCGACGTGCAGGCAGGACGCGCGAGCGACGGCGAACTGAACGCAGGGTTCTACTCTGATGTGACGATTGATGAGGATGCTATCGAATTCAACGAGAACCTGGACGATGGCGAGTTGTACGCCAAGTACCGTCGGCTCGCCGCCGAACAGGCCGCCTTGCGCCGCCTCACCACGCTCGTCGCACGCGGCGTTGAACCTTTGGAGGTATTCGGCGCGGTGGCCGAGGAGATGCGTCGATGCGTGCCCGCAGACGTCGCCGGATTGTGGCGCTTCGAATCGGATCGCGAGACTACCGTCGTGGTCTCCGCTGCCGAGCCCGAGACCCTGGCAAGTTGGCAGGTGGGCACGCGAACTCCGTTGGAAGGCAACACCATCGCCGCGCTGGTGCAACGCAGCGGCCGGCCCGCACGAATCGACAGCTTCGACAACCTCGCCGGGCCGATCGCCGCGCGCTTGCGCGCAGTGGGTGTGAGTGCGGCGGTAGGCGTGCCGATCATCGTTGATGGACGCGTGTGGGGCCTGACGGCCGTCGGTACCCTGCAACACGGCCCCATGCCAGCCGACACCGAGGTCCACGTCAGCGGGTTCGCTGCACTGATCGCCGCTACACTCGTGGCCGGTTATCGCGCCGAGCAGACACGGCAGCTCCTGGCTGAGGCGTCACAACGTTTGAGTCTGATTGACTCGCTACTGGAGGGATTAGCTTTAAACGATTGGAGCCTGTGGCAGGTCGCAGGCAAGCTACGGCTGCCGATCAATGGTCCGTTTGTGGTCGTCGCCGCCCACGGTCCCGCGGTGGGCGATGAGCCGCTTCCCGAGATCGAATCGAAGCTACGCAGCCTTGACATCTTTTCAGCGTGGCGGCGGCTGCCTGACATGCAGGTCGGGATCGTGCACGTCGCGTCCGACCAAAAACTCGGCAAAGTTGTTGCCCTAATGTCGCGGATGACCACGGCGCGGGTGGGCGTCAGCGCGGCCTTCACGGATCTGCGCGATACGCCACATGCCCTGCATGTCGCAAGAGTGATGTTGCGGGGGCCGACCGATTCCACATCCTCAGTCGCTGTGTTCGACGGCTCCCTCCTGGCCACCGCGGCTGGCAGCGCGCCGGAGGTGATGATCAAAACGGCCGGCGCTGCGTTGGACGGTTTCGGCGACCTTCCCGACGAGGACCGGGAGACGCTTTTTCAAACGTTTCGGGTGTGGCAGGACAATGGTGCGTCGGTGCGCAGCGCAGCTGAGGTGCTTATTTGCCATCCGAATACGGTTCGCCACCGATTGCGCCGAATTGAGAAACGCACCGGCCGATCCCTCGCGCGGCCAAGGGATGTCGCCGAGCTATGTTTGGCTTTCGAAGTGCACCGTCGGCTCATGTAACCACGTGGACGGTTGTCTACGTCAGCGATGCCCTTGCGGCAAGAGCGAATCCAGAAGTAGGGATCATGTTGTGCGCATTATTGATTGGTGCATTAGCCATCGTGGTGGTGGTGAGTCAGATAGCCATCGTGATGTGCTGCCACGCACAGGCCCCCACCGTACGCGATCAGTACGAGCACTGACTCATGAATCCGCAGACCGGTGTTGCCATGACGACCGGCATAAACGACTCGACGAGCATCGTGGTTGGGTCCGGGAGTCGTTCCCATTGCGAGCGTGGTGCCGCGCCGAGAGCTGCAGCAATTGCCTTGTACCGCATTGATTCTGCGATCTCAGTAGTTGTATCGCAGCAGCGACGCCGTCCCCTTGTCAGCGTCGGCTGTTGGACAACTCGATCGTCCAACGAGTGGTAGAGCCCGTCGATGTGGTTAGACACAACGGTTGTTGCACTGCGTTGTTAGCGGCGACATCGACTTCGGCGTCAACATCGCTCAACTATTGAATAACGTTGTTGGGCAATAACTGTGGGAAGTGGAATCCAGATTCGATGACTCTCTTCGAGATCGTGCCGTCGCTGCGGCACGCCGTTACGCCGCGAATAGACCGGGCGATATGGCCCCTGACCACCCGCGTCGATGAGCTGGGTCGGCTTTGTGTCGGTGAGGTCGCGCTGACCGAGGTCGCCGATGAGTTCGGCACCCCGACATATGTCATCGACGAGGCCGACTTTCGTCATCGGATTCGGCGGTACCGCGCGGCGCTCCAGGACGCTCGCCTGGTCTACGCAGGAAGGGCGCTGCTGACCACCGCAGTCGCACGATGGGCGGCGGAGGAGGGAGCAGGTCTTGGCGTGCGCTCCGGTGGCGAGCTTGCGACTGCGCTCATTGCGGGCGTGGAACCGAAACAAATCGTCGTCCATGGCATGGCCACTAGCCCCGCCGCGTTATGCGAGGTTGCCAACGCCGGGGTCGGCCGAGTCGTCGTCGAGAGTCCTACGGAGGTCGCCTTTCTGGCCGCCGATTTGCGTCGACCTCAAGCCGTACAAATCCGCGTCTCACCGGACATCGACTGGGCGGCCAACGTCATCCAGCGGGCACTGGATCAGCCGATGCTCCATCTGGTCGGTCTGCAGTGTCATATCGGTTCCCACGTGACCGAGGCCCCGCTCTACGGCGAAGCCATCCGGCAGATGATCCCACTGATGGCCGAGATCCGCGCCCGCCATGGGGTGATACTGACCGAGCTGAACATTGGTGGCGGGCAGGGTGTCCCGCACGTGTCCGGTGACCCGGAGTTGGATCTCGAAGCGATGCGGGACTTCGTCGAGGATTCGCTCGACGCGTCGTGTGCCGCCGAACGTTTTCCTCGCCCCACTGTCGTGGTCGAGCCCGGCCGCGCGATCAGCGCGCGGGCCGGTGTCACGCTGTATCGGGTCCTGTGGGTGCAATCCCAACCTGGCGGCCGCACCATCGTGGTGGTGGACGGCGGTTTGAGCGACTCCCCTCAGGTCGCGCGCCGTGCGAGCTACACCGTCGCGGTGGCCAACCGTCACCCGATGACGGCGACGCAGCCGATGACGGTCGTCGGGCGGCAGTGTGAGTCTGGTGATGAGATCGCCCGCGACGTGCCATTGCCCGCCGATCTACACGCCGGAGACCTGCTTGCGGTGGCGTGCACGGGCGCTTATCACCACAGCATGGCGTCAACGTACAACATGGTGGGCCGGCCACCACTGGTCGCAGTGAAGGACGGGCGCACCCGCGAACTCATCCGCCGGGAGACGATCGCCGACCTATTATCGCGCGACCGCGTCTATAAGGAACGGCCGCCGATGCGGCGTGGGCGCATCGAGAGCGGCTGCGAAGCGCTTCTTCACGGCGAGTGATCTGCGTCGGGTGTTCGCTCGTGACACTGGACGGTGCGTGGTGTTGTCCGCGGTGACATCGACACCCGTGGCGACGCGGCCGACGATCGAAGGGTCGGCGGAACGCATTCCGGCATCCATACCTATTGGAAACGAGGATCGCGATGAATAGCCTTGTCGGGCAGCGGCTGTGGAAATGGAAGCTGGTAGCGGGTCTGTTGACCATTGTCTTGGGCGCCCTTGTGTTGGTGTGGCCCGGGCCATCGATCCTCGTCGCCGCCACCCTGTTTGGCGTCTACCTGTTGCTGAGCGGCATGGTCGAACTGTTCTTGGCCTTCACGCTGCCGAGATCGGCAGGTACCCGGGTGATGCTGTTCATCAGCGGCGCACTGTCATTGGTCCTAGCCATTCTGTCGTTCCGCCACTTCGGTGACGGCTACGCGGTGCTGCTGCTGTCGCTGTGGATTGGGATCGGGTTCATCTTCCAAGGTGTGACCGGGGTGGCCGTCGGTATCGGTGAGAGCGAACTGCCCGGCCGCGGCTGGTACGTCGTCGCCGGCATCATCTCGGTGATCGCCGGTCTGGTGGTGCTGGTGTGGCCATTCGCGTCAATCGCCGTGCTCACCCTGGCCGCCGGCATCTGGCTCGTCATCATCGGCATCACCCAAATCGTCCAGGCAGTTCAAACCCGCAAAGCCGCCAAGACCGCACATGAAGCCCTCGACGAAGTATCAAACCGGATAAAGACGGCCCTCAGTGATTAACAACAGATTGGAGACAGCCATGACCACGAGTTCTCGCGATGTCGACAATAGGAGCGGACAGGAGTCGCCCTCAGGCGCAACGGCAATGATCGCCGCCGGTGCCCTGATGTTGACGAGCGCCGTACTCACGTTTCTTATCGGTGTATTCGCCCTTGCCGCTGACGATTTGGTGGTTTCCGGGCCCGGCTACGAGTACACCTTCCAGATGACCGGTTGGGGATGGGCGAACATCCTGACGGGAATGGTGTTGGCCGGCGTCGCCATTGCCCTCTTGTCGAGCGCGCAGTGGGCGCGAGCTGCGGCCATCGTCGTCACCTGCTTGGCCATCGTGGTCACCTTCCTCTGGATGCCGTATTACCCCACGGGCTCAATTGTGCTGATAGCCCTGGACGTCGTGGTCATTTGGGGCGTCGCAACGTGGAATACAGCACGCAAGACGGCATGAAACCGCCACCGGCGAAACCCGAAAAGAGCCGCCGGGCCTGGGCCGTGTCACGCAAGCAGTTCGCTCTTAACGGGACCCTCGCTGACCGGGTGATTTCGGTCGCCCACATTATTGGCCGCCCGGTCCGCAACGTCGCGGGTACACGAATCGGGAGAGTCAGCGACATCGTCGTGCGCTGGGACGCGGACAACGAGCACCCCCCGGTCACAGGGGTTTTCGTCAAGGTGCGCGGTGGCCTTGCGACCGCGCAAGTGGCGGACGTGACGTTGACTCAAACCGAAATCCGCCTGCGATCCGATGCGCGAATGCAGTGGCGGCCGGTCTGGGCGGACGACGACGTAGCGCTTGCCCGTGACGTTCTCGACCGCCAGCTCGTCGACACGTCCGGCGCACAGGTCGTACGGGCAGCCGACGCGTA
>DASRJA010000434.1:0-11438 GCA_035649695.1 Mycobacterium sp.
ATGATGGGTGCGATCACCGGCACGATCGTCGGGATGCTTTTCCCGCTGTTCTGCTTTGGGCTGGGCGCCTTCCGCGCCGGCTACACCCCGGCGATCCTGGCGATGCTCTACGACTTCGGCTACCTGGCGTTCATCGGCTCGTTGGGGTGCTTCTGCGTCATGTGGATGGCGTTTGGTCTGGCCATCATCCTCGATGAGAACATCATTCTGCCGAAATGGCTGGGCTACTACACCGTCTGGCAGTACGTGAGCGAGCTGATCGCCGCACCGGTGTGGATCGCCAAGTCAGGCCCGTTCGCGTGGAACGGTCTGATGACGTTTTGGTTGGCGATGACGCTGTTCGTGTCATGGCAAGTCATCGTGTACGTGTGCATCTTCCGGGCGATCAAGAATCAGCCCGCCGACGAACTTGAGCACGCTTGGCTCGGGCCGGATCCCGCGTCAACCGATGTCGGGGCGGCGACCAGCGCATGACGGAAGTTTCAGAAGAGTTCAGCACCGCCACACGAAATATCGAGTTTCGGAGACACGTGCCCGGTGATCCGAGCATGTGGTTCTTCGTCATCGGCGACCTACTCATCTTCGGGGTCTACTTCCTCGGCTACATGTATTACCGCGGCGAAAACCATGTGGTGTTTCTGCAGAGTCAAGCGAAGTTGAACCTCAACATCGGCGCCGTCAACACCGTTGTGTTGCTGACCAGTTCGCTCTTCGTCGCGCTGGGTACCGCAGCGGCGCGTGCCGGAAAGACCCCGGATGCATTGCGGCTGTTCGGTTTCGCACTGGTCTGCGGCGCGGCCTTTCCGTTGCTCAAGCTATTCGAATACATCCCGGAGATCACCGCCGGCATGACCCCCGGATCCAACCTGTTCTTCATGTACTACTACGTGATGACGGGACTGCATCTGTGCCACGTGCTCCTCGGCCTGGTGATCCTCTGCTTTGTCATCCGCAACCTCCGCGGGCCAGCGAAACCCCGAATCTCGTTCGTGGAAACCGGTGCCACCTACTGGCACATGGTCGACATCCTGTGGCTGATCCTGTTCGCGCTGCTGTACTTAATGAGGTGATAGGTGTGACGACGTATCTGCGCAACCCGCTGACCTACGTGTGGGCACTGCTCACGGCGGTCACGGTCGCATCATGGCTGACCGCCCGCGACGCTGGCGGGGCACACCAACTCAATGCCACTGTCACCGTGGTCGTGCTGCTAATCGCGGCGGTGAAAACACAACTAGTGATCTGGCACTTCATGGAGGTCCGGGACGCGCCCACGTGGCTCAGGGCAACGACGAGCGGATGGGTCGTTGCACTCTTCGGGCTGCTGATGGGTTTGTACTTCGCCGCTCAGTAAACCCGGCCGTGCGCCGTCACAGTTTCTTCAGTCGGCGTAGGACCTTCACGTACGGCGTCATCGCCGCGGCGCTCTTCGAGAGCTTGGGGTGTAGTGCACCCATGTTGCCGACGACGAGGCATCGCATGCCGTTGTCCCGGAACAGCGACAATTGGTCGACGATTTCGTCCGGCATCCCGACCGCGAACAATTCCTTCACCAGCCCCCGGGGGGCCATCGCCGCGTACTTGAGAGCACTTTCCTCGTCGATCAACTGTGGGATGAGGTCCTGGACCCCCTTGAAGTCCGGGCCCATCGGATGTTGGGCGCCGTGCCTCTCCCAATCCTTCGCGGGCGAGTTGAGTACAAACAGCTTCACCAAGTCGGAGTCGAGAATCTCGTCGATCTCGTCTTGGGATCGTCCGGTGAGGATGAACCGGATACCGGCCGGCGTGATCGACATGGGGTCCCGCCCAGCGTCCGAGGCGGCTGCGCGCAGATCGTTGAGTTGCTGTCCGTATTCGTCCGCCCGGGTAGTCCCCGGAAACCAGCCGTCCCCGTACCTGCCCGCAGCACGAATCATCCGTGGGCCGTGGGCGGCGACCCAGATCTCGGGCCACTTGCCTTTGTACGGAGTCAAGGCGAACGTGGCGTTGTGCAACGGGAAAAATGGTGAATCCCGGCTGACGAGTTCACCGTTCGAGTCCCACAGCGCACGGATTGTGGCCATCGCCTCTTCGAAGCGGCCGACCGGTTTGGACCACTCGACTCCATAGGGCTCGTTGCCCTCCCGCTCGCCGGTCCCGATCCCGAGGATGGCTCGCCCACGGGTGAGGTGCTGCAGTGTCACCACGGCCTGCGCAGTGACGGCGGGATTTCGCCGGCCCGTATCGGTAACCGCCACTCCCAGCGTCATCCGACCCATCTTGTTGTGCCCGGCTAGATAACCCAGCATCGTCCAAGGCTCGACGTGCGCATCCATCTTGGGGATGATCTTGGCTGCGCCAACGTATTTCGGCTTCCACATCGATGGCGGCAGCACCGAGTTGAGATGGTCGGCCACCCAAAACGAGTCGGCACCCGCGGCCAGGCCGGTCATGTAATCGGCCTGAATCAACGGCTTCGGCCCAAACCTTGAATTGATCGTATTGTGCATGACGCCGATGCGGAGACCGGTCACCATGACCTCCCTCGATTGGTTGCCGATGGCAAAAGTCGAATGTCGGCGTTCTCAACCGGCCGCGCGCTACTCGGACTGAGGAGTGAAGGTGAGGTGCAGTTCGGAGAGGCGTAATCGATGGTGTCGAAATCGGTCATGACTCGTCCTTTGCGTCGGGCGAACTCTCGTCGAGGAAGATTCGGTAGCGGCGTTCGCTGAACAGCCACTCGCCGTCGACGCGCCGTAATTTGTCGTCGTACGTTCCGATCAAGCGGCGCGTGCCGCCGACTCGGAACTGGAGTATCTCCAGGCAATATGACCGGGTACGTGCGTGGTCACCGGTGACCTCGATGGCACCGATCTGCGCCATGAACGCCATCTTCGACACAACCTGCCAGATGCCGTCCCAATGGGCGCGCAACTCGTCTGTTCCGCGACATTCACCGCCCTCCCCGAGCCGGACGCCATCCTCGGTCCAGCAGGCCAAGTAGTCGTCAAGCGCGGTCCGACAGACGGCGTCGCAATAGCTGTCGATCCGTTCCCGGATCTTGAGCTGGTCTTCTGCGGGTCCAGTGAACACTCGTGAACTCCTCCCTCACCCGAGGTTGTGGGAAAACTGCGGCGAACGTGGGTTACCCGCACGCAAAATGCTGCGCCGGCGTGACACAATCCCACACTCGTCACTTACTTCAACCAGCCGACTTCACGCAAGAACGTTTGCGTGTGGGCGATGCGACCGGTCAGCACCTTGGGGTCGCCGGTGCACAGCCGCAACGCGGTCCGGGTGATCAACACGATGTCTTCGGTGTCGACCTTGGCCAGATCAAGTGTGCCCGCGCCAGGGGTGGCGACCGGATTGGTGGGCGCCGCGGCGTTGACCGCAATACCGTCGTCGTACAGCTCGGCCGCAAGGCTTTTCGTCAGCCGGTTCAGCGCCGCCTTGACCGTGCCGTAGACGCCGAACCCTGCGGTGCGATCGAAGTCGGAGAACGGCGGTCCGTCAGGCAGCTCGCCACCGACCGACGTGACGTTGAGGATCCATCCGCTACCGCGTTCGCGCATCGCGGGTATTGCGAGTTGGGTCAGGTGCAGCGGCGCCACGACATGCATCTCCATCATCAGCCGCACCCGGCGATCCGGAAACTCATCGAGCGGACGCAGGAACGTGACTGCGGCGTTGTTGACCAGAATGTCCGGCGCCCCAACGCGTTCCACCACCTCGCGAAACAACCGCTCGCGCTCCTCGGCGTCCGACAGGTCGGCCTGGACCGCGATCGCAGCACCGCCGGAGCCGACGATCTCATCCAGCGTCTCCCGCAGGGAGCCTTGATATTTGGGGTCGGGCTCCATGGTGCGGGCGGTCAGCGCAACGGTCGCGCCTTCAGCCGCCAGCCGCTGCGCGATCGCCTTCCCGAGTCCACGGCTGGTGCCGGTCACCAACGCCACCTTGCCGTCACAGGATCCGTTCACGTGTCACCTTCCTGGGTCACGAGCGGGGTATCCCAGCGAGCCTGCCGGCGAACTTCGCCTCGGCCGCCTCACGCAACCGAAGCAGGTGCTCCGACGGAAACACGTCGGGTGCGGGCTTGCAGTCCTTGAGCAGCAGACGCGCCAGCGTGACCTTGTGCACCTCGGTGGGTCCGTCGGCCAGTCCGAGCACGAACGATTCGGTCAGATACTGCACGAACGGCATTTCGTGTGTCGTACCAAGCGACCCGTGTACCTGCAATGCGCGGGCCGACACGTCGTGCAGCACCTTCTGCATCATCGCCTTGACCGCTGAGATGTCGGCGCGCACGGCCTTGTAGTCGTTGTGCTGGTCGATCTTCCACGCCGTCTGCAGAGTCAGCAGCCGGAACGCCTCGATCTCCATCCACGAGTCGGCGACCATCTCCTGCACCAACTGCTTGTCCGACAGCATCCCGCCCTGGGTGTACCGCGACACCGCCCGCTCGCAGATCATGTCGTAGATGCGCCGGACCAGCCCGACCGTTCGCATTGCGTGGTGAATTCGCCCGCCGCCCAACCGCGTCTGGGCGACAACGAACGCACCGCCGCGCGGGCCGAGCATGTGATCGGCTGGCACCCGGACGTTCTCGTAGCTCACATAGCCCTCGCGACCGCCGCCGGGGGGCTGGTAACCCAGCCCGACATCGCGCAGCACGTTGATGCCGGCCGTTTCGGCCGGCACGACGAACATCGAATACCGTTCATACGGTCGCGCATCCGGGTCTGTCATCGCCATCACGATGATGAACGACGCCATCGAGGCGAACGACGAGAACCACTTCTCGCCGTTGATGACCCAGTGATCACCGTCCTGGCTCGCGGTGGTGGTGAACACCTTGGGATCCGCACCGCCCTGCGGCTCCGTCATCGAAAAGCAGGAGATGATCCGGTTGTCCAGCAGCGGCTCCAGATACCGTTCCTTCAACTCCGGCGTGCCGTAATGCGCAAGGATCTCGCTGTTGCCCGAATCAGGCGCCTGCGAGCCGAAGACGATCGGTGCGCATTCGGACCGGCCCAGAATCTCGTTGAGCAGCGCCAGTTTCACCTGCCCATAGCCGGGGCCACCCAAGTGCGGGCCGAGATGGGTGGCCCACAAGCCGCGCTTCTTGACGATCTTCTGCAACGGCGGAATCAACGCCTGGCGCACCGGATCGTTCAGGTCATGGGATTCCTTGACGATCAGGTCAATCGGCTCACATTCGTTCCGCACGAATTCTTCGACCCACTTGAGTTGGTCCGCCCACTGCGGGTCGGTCGAGAAATCCCACGCCATGGTGTCTCCTGTCAGCGCTTACGTCGAGCCTCGGCCTCAGGGGTCGCGTGAGTGAGCACCTGATTCCGGTTTTCCAGTTCCATAGCCGGTCCTGGGCCGGCCGCATCGGTGTTCACCTGCAGGGCTCGCTTGGTCAGCCGCACTCCCAGTGGCGCTAATTCCGCTATCCCAGAAGCCAATTCCACTGCGCGGTCGATGAGTTGATCGGGTTCGACCAATTCGCTGACCAACCCCCGGCGGTCGGCCTCGTCGGCGGACACCGTACGGCCGGTCAGCATCCAATCGGCGGCGACGCTTGTCCCGACGATGCGGGGCAGGTGATAGCTCATGCCCATCTCCGCGCCGGACAGCCCCAGCAGAATCGCGCCGTTGCCGAAGCTCGCTGCCCTCGAGCAGATTCGGATGTCAGACGCCAGACATAGCGCGAACCCCGCACCAACGCATGGTCCGTTGACCGCGGCGATCACCGGCTGCGGAAGTTCCCAAATCGCTTGCGGCAGCGCCGCCATCGCCTCCTGGAACCGTAACCGCGCGATCGCCGGATCGGACGCCTCGAGTGGCTTACCCCCGAAGTTGCGCACGTCGATCCCGGAACAGAAGCCGCGTCCTGCGCCCGTCAGCACGACGACGTTCACCGAGGCATCAGCACCGATCATGGCGAACGTTTGCATGAGATCGTCGCGCATTTGCTCGTTGATCGCGTTGAGCGAATTTGGTCGGTTCAGTTGCAGGACAATGACACCGGGCTGCGGCCGGTCGAGGATGAGGGTCTGCGTCACCGGACTCAGCGCCGCGGCAAGCCGAGCACCTGGGTCGCGATGATGTTGCGCTGGATCTCGGAAGTGCCGCCCGCGATCGTGCCGCCGAAGCTTCGCGCATAGCGCTCGAACCAACTGACGAAGTAGTGGTCGAGGTTCATGTGCGCATAAGGTCCCGACGTCGACGGGTGCGTGAGTCCTTCGGGCCCTGCGGCGGTCAGCGCATTCTCGAACGCCTGCCGTTCCGCCTCCGAACCGAACAACTTCAGCACCGACACCGATGCGGTGTCCATCTCTCCGCGCGCCGCGCGCGCCAGCGCCGCCGACCCCATGGCCCGCAGCGCCTGATAGTCCATGATCGTGGTGGCGTACTGGTCGCGTTCCAGCGCGGTGTGGGGCCGGAAGTCGGCGATCATGTTGTCGATCCGGTCGGCGAAGCCGAGCCACATCATCGTGCGCTCGTGGCCGAGCGACCCGTTCGCCACTCCCCAACCGCCGTTGAGCGGGCCGACGAGGTTCTCCGCGGGCACCCGCGCGTCGGTGAAGAAGACCTCGTTGAAGTCGAGATTCTCCTGGCCGGTCATGTCGGCGAACGGCCGGCACACCACTCCAGGGGTGTCGGTGGGAATGATCAGCGCGCTGATCCCCTTGTGCTTGGGCGCATCCGGGTCCGTCCGTACGAACGTCAGCAGGAAGTCGGCGTCATGCGCGCCCGACGTCCACACCTTCTGGCCGTTGACGACGAAATGATCACCGTCCAACTCAGCCCGCGTGCGCAGTGACGCCAGGTCGGAGCCCGCGCTGGGCTCGCTCATGCCGAGAGACGCGGTCTTTTCACCACGCAGCACCGGCACGGCCCAGCGGTGCTTCTGTTCGTCGGAACCGAACGAAAGCAGCGACGCCGCAATGATATTGACGCCCTGTGGGTTGAAGCTGTGATAGATCCGCCGCCGGCACAGCTCGTCGAGGTGCACAAACTGCTGCAGCACGGTGGCGTTGCGCCCGCCGAACTCCGGCGGCTGCGCAGGCAGCAGCCAGCCGTTGTCGAACAGCAACCGCTGCCAGTCGCGCGCCCATTGCGGCATGTGCGACACCGACTTCGGCCGCTCGAGCGTCTCGGCTTCCGACGGAACGTGCTCGTCGAGGAACGCCGCGAACTCGGCGCGGAACTCCTCGACGTCGGAATCAAAAGTCAGCTGCACGATATTCCTCCGCGATGATCGCGCGATGCTCTGCCGCGCCGCCGAGCAGCAGTTCACCGGCCTTGGCCCGCTTGAGTGCGAATTGCAGGTCGTTCTCCCAGGTGAATCCCATGGCGCCGAACAGCTGCAGGCCGTGCCGGAACACCACCGCTTGGCACTCCCCTGCTGCGGCCTTTGCCATCGCCGCAGCAAGCCGGCGGCGGGGATCGTCGGCCGAAATGGTCAGTGCGGCAAAGTAAGACAACGCACGGGCCCGTTCGGTGGCAACGTGCATGTCGACGGCCTTGTGCTGAACGGCCTGAAACGACCCGATCGCGACGCCGAACTGCTGACGCTGCTTCACGTGCTCGAGCACCAAATCGAGGATCCGCTGACACGCCCCGACTGTCGAGATGGCCATTCCCGCCAGCGCCACGTGCCGGGCCTTCTCGGCATCGACGTGCACCCGGTCGCTGTCTGGAACGCGCACAGCGGCGAACGTCACCTCGGCGATGTGCAGGATGGGATCGAACACCGGACTGCGTCGCGCGGCCACTTCGGCTGCGTCGACGACGAATACCCCTGCCTCGGTGACGACCGCCAGCCGCTCGGCGCGGTCACCGTCGAGCACGTGATGCGCCGTGCCGTTGAGCACCCAGCCGTCGGAGTCCCGGTGCGCCGTCACCCCGCCGTAGACCGCCGTCCCCGCCTGCTGCGGGTCGAAGCGGTCCCCGGCCAGCGGCGCGAACTGCGTCAGCGTCGCCAGATAGGGCGTGGGATCGGTGGCGCGGCCGAGCTCCTCGAGAACGATCGCCAGCTCGACGGCGTTCTCCGGGTCGGTCAGCTCCGTCCAGCCCGCGTCGACGTAGGTCTGCCACAGCGGGGCCGGGTCGACGCCGTTCTCGGCGATGCCGCGCACCAGCGACGGCGGGCACTGCTTGGCCACGGCGTCGCGCACGGTCTCCTGCCACAGCCGCTGATCGGCATCGAACTCCAGTAACACCTGAGCCTCCCGGGGCTGGTCGCGTCAGAACGAGAATAACATTCTCGTTAGATGCTGTAACCGTTCTCTCTATTCGACTACCACGTTTCGCCGTACGCCCACCATGCGACTGACCAGCACGCACCCTGACCTGCGCGAAGGTAAGCGATTCGCTGAGAACTAGATTCTTGCTATTGAAGAACAACGCTTTACACTAGGAGTATCCGGCGCGCTTCGCGCAGCGCTCGACCGCGCTCATGTCGGCCGGATGACATCGGAGGACGGCTTTGGCGATGCAACACCCCGACGGGACCCAGACGCCCGTCATCGATGCCAGCGTGCACATCTTCAGTAAGTCGAACAAGGACCTGCGCAGCTTCCTTCGTGAGCCGTTCAAGAGCCGCGGTTTCCCGGACTACGAGATGGATTGGTACGGCGCGCCCGGCGGTGAATACGCCCCGAAGACCGAGGGGCCCGATCGCCAATACCCCGGTTCGGATCCCGACTTCGTCGGCGGCCAGTTGTTCAACGAACGCGGCGTCGACGTGGCGATCCTGCACCCGATGACCAGGGGCATCATGCCCGACCGCCATCTCGGCACGGCAATCGCCGCTGCGCACAACGAGTTGATGGTGTCTCGCTGGCTCGAAGACAACCCGTATGCCGAGCAATTCCGCGGCACCATCCGGGTGAACCCCGACGACATCACCGGCGCCCTTCGTGAGATCGCCAAGTACAAGGACCACCCGCGCGTAGTGCAGATCGCGGTCCCGCTGCAATCGCGCGAGTTGTACGGCAAGCCGCAGTACTGGCCGCTGTGGGAAGCGGCGGTCGCGGCGAACCTACCGGTCGCCGTGCATATCGAGGTGGGTGCGGGTGTGCAGTACGCACCGACCCCGTCGGGCGTGCCGAGGACCTACGAGAACTACGTCAGCTTCATGGCGCTGAACTACCTGTACCACTTGATGAACCTGATCGTCGAAGGGGTTTTCGAAAGGCTGCCCACGCTGAAATTCGTTTGGGCGGACGGAGCCGCCGACCTGCTGACGCCATTCATGTGGCGGATGGACTGCTTCGGGCGCCCCCACCTCGAGCAGACACCGTGGGCGCCGCGGATGCCCAGTGACTACCTGCCCGGCCACACCTACTTCGTCCAGGGCGCGGTGGACGGGCCGGGCGATACCGAATTCGCAGGCGAGTGGTTCGGCTTCACCGGCAAGGACGACATGGTGATGTATGGGTCGAGTTATCCGCACTGGCAGCTCAACGAGTTGAAGGTGCCTACCGCCTTCTCCGCCGAACAACGCGACAAGCTCTGCTGGCGAAATGCCGCGGAACTGTACGGCATAGACGTCGGGGCCGGCGTCAGCGCACAGTAAGAGAAGACTTCCCGAGCAAGGAGACCACGATGACGGTCACAGTGACAGATCGGAAGCCCGCAGCCGAACAGATCGCTGTTCGCTGCGTCGACTCCGATGTGCATCCGGTGCCCAAGAGCGGCGTGCTGGCGCAGTACATCCCGGAGCCGTGGCGCAGCAAGTACTTCCTGCCGCGCAAGATCGGCGACCAGATCTACTACGACGCGCCGGACTACGCGCACGCGTACGCGATGCGGACGGACACCTTCCCGGCCGACGGCGAATTCGCGGGCAGCGATCCGGATCTGGCGTTCAAGCAGTTGATCATGGAGGCAGGCGCCGACATCGCGATCCTCGAACCTGCCGCCTACCCGGCGCGCTTCCCCGAGGTGAACCACGCGATGAGCTGCGCGCTCAACGACTGGCAGGCCAATCACTGGCTGGACAGCCACAACAACTGGCATGAGCGCTGGCGCGGCTCGATCTGCGTTGCGATCGAGGCGCCGGACGACGCCGCCCGCGAGATCGACCGGTGGGCCGGGCATCCCTACATGGGCCAGATCCTGATCAAGGCCGAGCCACGGCCCGCGTGGGGCGATCCCAAGTACAACCCGATCTGGGAGGCAGCCACCAAGAACGACATCACGGTGAGCTGCCACCTGTCGCGCAGCCACCACGAGGAGCTACCGATTCCGCCGGTCGGGTTCCCAAGCTACAACCACGATTTCATGGTCACGTACTCGCTGCTGGCCGCGAATCAGGTGATGAGCATGGTTTTCGACGGGCTCTTCGATCGTTTTCCGACGTTGCGAATCGTGTTGGTGGAGCACGCATTCACGTGGATTCTTCCGCTGATGTGGCGGATGGACGCCATCTACGAAGCCCGCAAGTCGTGGGTCGACATCAAGCGCAAGCCGTCGGAGTACGTCAAGGACCACATCAAGTTCACCACTCAGCCGCTGGATTACCCCGAGGACAAGACGGAACTAACCCGTGCGTTCGAGTGGATGGAGTGCGAAAAGATCCTGCTGTTCAGCTCGGACTATCCGCACTGGACGTTCGACGACCCGCGGTGGTTGGTCAAGCATCTGCCCGAGCATGCAAGAGAGGCCGTGATGTTCCGCAACGGCATCGCGACCTATCACCTGCCAGAGACGGTGCCTGCCCTCGAGGGTCAGGTCCGGGTGTTCTGAATTGGCTGACACGGAGAAAACGCCTCGGCTGGCGCAGGGGCGTGAGCATGTGGTCGCCACGGTCGACGAGATCCCGCCTGGCACACACAAACTCGTACCGATCGGGCGCCACGGGGTCGGGGTCTACAACGTCAACGGCACGTTCTACGCGATTGCCAACTATTGCCCGCACGAGGGTGGTCCGTTGTGCTCAGGCCGTGCGCGTGGTCGCACCGTCGTGGACGACAGCGTGCCCGGCGACGCGGTGATGGTGCGCGACCTCGAGTTCATCTACTGCCCGTGGCACCAATGGGGTTTCGAGCTCGCGACGGGCACCACCGCGGTCAAACCCGAGTGGAGCATTCGTACTTATCCAGTCCGTGTGGTCGCTAACGAGGTGTTGGTGCAGGCATGACAACTGGTGAGCAGATCTTCGAGTACAAAGGTGGCAAGGTCGTCTACGAGATCCTCGGTGAATCGGGCGATTTCATCGTCCTGACCCCAGGTGGGCGATTCAGCAAGGACATCCCCGGTTTGCGGCCGCTGGCACAGGCACTGGTCGACGGTGGCTACCGGGTCGTGTTGTGGGACCGGCCCAACTGCGGCAAGTCCGACGTGCAGTTCTACGGCCAGTCCGAGTCGCATATGCGGGCAGAGACGCTGCACGCCTTGATCACTGCTCTGGGCATCGGGCCGTGCATCATCGCCGGCGG
>DASRJA010000435.1:0-3569 GCA_035649695.1 Mycobacterium sp.
GCCGTCAACGTGGCCGTCTGACAGCGGGAAGCCGCGATGCGCGCAGCCGTCGTCGAAAGCCACCGCCTGGCCGTCACGCGATCGCCACAGCACGACGTCACGGTCGAGCAACCGGCGGCCCAGCGGAGCATCATCAAGCTCGTCGCTCGTCGCCGCCACATACCAGCATTTGGTGGGGTAGTTCGCGGTCATAGGTCCAACACCAACTTCTCGCTGCAGGAACGGGATACACATGTGAGGAGCTTGTTGCCGGTTGCTCGTTCGGCTTCGGTCAGCATGGAATCGCGATGATCCGGCGTGCCCTCCAAGACGGTCGCTTCGCAGGTACCGCAGATCCCTTCCAGACATGACGACATGATCGGGATGTCCGCGTCTTCCAATGCCTCAAGGACCGTCGTGCCCTCGGACACCTCCACCGTCACACCGGAGCGCTGGCACACCACTTGGAAGGTGTCCAACGCCTCAACGCTGGGTTCGGCAGCCGCCTTGGCCGCGAACCGCTCGATGTGCAGACTGCCCTCCGGCCAGTGCGCGCAGTGCTGCTCGGCGGCGGACAGCAGTTGTTCGGGCCCGCAGCAGTACACAAGTGTCTGATCTACCGACTCCGCGAGCGCGGCTTCGAGATCGAACTTCCCCTTCTCATCGTGCGGCCACAGCGTTACGCGGTCGCCATACGAATCGGCCAGCACTTCCGCAAACGCCATCGTCGTCCGTTGCCGTCCGAGGTAGATCAGTCTCCAGTCGCTACCGGCCTGCTGCGCGGAATCGATCATCGCGATGATCGGAGTTATCCCGATACCACCGGCGATGAACAGGTATCGCGGGGAGTCGACGAGCGCAAAGTGGTTGCGAGGTCCACGAACTCGCACGCCGGCACCTTCAACGAGTTTGTCGTGGACGTGGCGTGAACCGCCGCGGCTCTGGGGGTCCAGCAGAACGCCGACCCGCCAGGTCTTGGCATCCAGTGGATCACCGCAGAGGGAATACTGGCGGACTAAGCCCTCGTCGAGCAGGAGGTCGATGTGGGCCCCGGGCTCCCAGGCCGGCAGGTCGTTGCCATCCGGGTCCACCAAATCCAGCGCCACCACGCCGTCCGCCGCCGCGTGTCGCCGATGCACGACAAGGTCAGTCGTGAACTCGTGCACCTTCGCGGCGGATGCCACAGCCGGGGCTTCTTGAGTGAAAGTCATTGGTCAGAGCTCCCTTCAGTGGTAACCAGAGCGACCAGCTCGGCCAGCTCAAGCCGAAAGTCGTCCATCAAATCCCATGCATCGGGCAATGTTCGAGCGTCACCGACGATCCCGATGTCGAGTCCTTGGTTGTAACTGACGACCGTGATGTTGAGCGTGAAACCGTGAAATACGAGACTCATCGGGTAGTGCGCCAGGAGTGGGGCGCCGTGGCAGGTCAACTTGAGAGGGGACCCCGGTACGTTCGAGATGATCAAGTTCACCGGGGGGCGCACGAACCGCGAAGAGACCAGTTCCATCAGGCCACGAGCGGCAACGCCGAACACGGGTAAGGGGATTGGTTCGTTTACATCGCTCAGGAGTGTTGGCGGCGCTTCGCGGGCGCGCTGCTTCGCACGCTTGAATGTCTCGTGTGCGAATTCGAGGCGCTCCCGAGCCGGGGCCAGATGGGTCGGGATCGGCGCGATGATCGATGAGATCGCGTTCCCGTAGCGGTCTTTCGCGTCGGGCAACCTGGTCGACACCGGAATGTAGGCGACCAGGGGGTCTGTCGGCAGATCGCGGGTCGAGGTCAACCTGCGGCGCAGCGCACCCGCACACAGCGCAATCACGACGTCGTTGACGGTAATGCCCAGGGCGTTCTTCACCGCTTTGACATCGTTCAATGAGACGGTGCCGAAGGCCACTGAGCGGGTCGCCGAAAGCTTTGCGTTGAAACGTGTTCGGGGTGCGTTGAGCCGCTTGGCGCTCAGGTCGCCCCTGACGATCTGCGAAAGGGTATGCACCCCAGGTAGTGACCGCACGACCGGGACTTGGTCCAGATGCGCCAGCGTCGCAGGGGCAGAACGCAGCGCGCGGACCCGCCTCAGCGGAATGGATGCAATACCGCGCGCCGCCAGAGCGGTCTGGCTGGGAATCACTTCAGCTTGATCCCGGCATGGCGCAGAGGCCTCGTCCACACGCCCGTCGAGAATGGCAGCGAAGATCTCGCTCGCCGCGATGCCGTCGACCGCGGCGTGATGCAACGTCATGACGACGGCGGTGCGCCCCGGCAAGCCGTGGATCACCTGCAGCTTCCACAGCGGCTTGTCGCGGTCTAACCGCAACGACAGGATGTCGGCGACCTCGGTGGCCAGCGTCGCGTCATCGGCCGGCGCGGCGAGGGTGGTCTCGCTGACATGATCTTCGAGGTTTACCTCGCTGTCGACGAACATCGGTCGGTCAAGTCCGAAGGGCACCGTCACCAGTTTCCAGCGCAACGGTGGGCAGTGGCTGATTCGCTGCGCGAGCCGTTCGCGCATTGTCGCCGCGGTGATCGGCTGCTCTTCGCCGGTCTGATAGATCGCGACCCCGCAGTACTGTGAGCCGGCGTTCCCAGCCTCAGCCGCGAGAAACTGAGCATCCAATGCCGAAAGGCGATGCATCAGAAGACCTTCCGCATGAGCTTGATGGCCCGGTCGCTGTAAGGCGGGTACATCATCTTCAAATCGGGTCTTGCCCGCTTGGCAAGGACCGCCCGGCGATGGCTCATCGCTTCGAAGCCCCACCGCCCGTGGTAGGCGCCCATCCCGCTGGCGCCGACGCCGCCGAACGGCAGCTGAGGAACCATGCAATGCATCGCGACATGGTTGACCACTGCTCCGCCCGACGGGATTCGGTCGATGAGCGTACGTGCGACCCGTCGCGACTGGGTAAACAGATACAACGCCAACGGTTTCGGCTTGTCGTTGACAAAGTCCACAGCCGAGTCGAGGGAGTCAACAGTCACTACGGGCAGGATCGGGCCGAAGATCTCGTCGGCCATGACCGCGTCGGTCGGCGACGGGTCGACGATTACGGTGGGTTCGATCTGCAGCGTGGCGCTGTCGAATTCGCCGCCAGTGACGATGGTGCCGTCAGTTGCGCTGATCAGGGAGACAAGACGATCGAACTGGCGCTGATTGACGATCCGCAATGACGGATCGCTTTCACCGGAGCGGAATTCGCGCACATTCGAGACAATCTTGTCGACAAGCTCATCGGCTATCGATCGCTCAGCCAACACGTAGTCCGGTGCGATGCACGTCTGACCGGAGTTGAGCAGTTTGACCCACGCGATGCGCCGCGCGGCGACGTCAAGGTCGGCGTCGGCGGCCACGATTACCGGACTCTTGCCACCAAGTTCGAGCGTGACCGGCGTCAATGTTGGGGCGGCGGCGGCCATGATCTTCTTGCCGACCTCGGTGCCACCGGTGAACAAGGCGTGATCGAAACCCTGGGCCAGCAGATCCTGCGTGACCGCCGCGTCGCCCTCGACAACCCGCACCGCCGCCGGATCCAGATACTCCGGCACTAGCCGCGCCAAAACGCGCGAGGTCGCCGGCGCCAATTCGGACGGTT
>DASRJA010000436.1:0-8818 GCA_035649695.1 Mycobacterium sp.
GCCGTTGTCGAACACCGACACCCGCTCCGACGAGTTCGGCACCGCGACGAACGGCGTGCACTCCAGCCCCGTCGCGGCAGAATCGGAATACAGCGTCAGCGGCAGCTCGGTGAGCTTCTCCCCCACTCGGGTCCCGCCGCCGGGCGCCGACAACGCCGTGCGGCCCTCCTGCGCGCCTCGGCCATCCATCGACCACGCCAAGTAGATCATCATGTCGGCCACTGTCGATGGCGGCATGATCGTCTCGTACCGCCCTGCGGACAACTCGACGGTCCGCTGCGCCCAGCCCAGCCGCGTCGACAGCTGCTCGAGCAGCGAATCAATGGGCACATCAACGAAATCGGGCGTGCTGATACCCGCCCACGCGCTGGCGCCATCGCGTTTGGCGTTGATCTCCACCGACCCTGTCGGCTGCGTGTACCGCCGCCGCAGTCCGGTCGACGTGGCCACGAACGTCGTCTCCACGATGTGCCGGGCGTATCCGTACAGCTGATCCACGCCCTGAAAACCGTGCGCCAGAGGGGCTGCGAGTCCAGAGAACACTCGCGCGCCGGTACTCGGCACCGGGGCATCCCAGTCGGCCGGCACCTCGGTGCCCGGTAGCGGAGGCGCACCGTCGCGCGCTGCGGGCGCGGACACCGCAGTCTGCTGCGACTCCGCGACCATGGCTGCGATCACCGCGGGATCCACGTCGCTGGATCTCACTGAGCCTACATGGGCTGTATCGCCCTGCCGCACAATCGATATCACGGTGGTGGTGCGGCTCACCGATTCGCCGTTGGTGGTCATCGAATTACCCGCCCAGCGCAGGGCGGCGTCGGCGCGATCGGTGACCAGCACGATCGTCTCGTCGGCCTTACCCAACCGCGCGGCCTCGGCCAGCGCTGTGTCGACGACTTGCTGTGCGGCGATCATCGCTTACCGTCCCGCCTCGGTGCGGGTGTTGAGGACGTTGATGCCGCGGAACAACGCCGACGGGCAGCCATGGCTGACCGCCGCCACCTGGCCCGGCTGCGCTTTGCCACAGTTGAATGCCCCGCCGAGCCGCCAAGTCGACGGTCCGCCAACCACTTCCAGTGCACCCCAAAAGTCCGTGGTGGTCGCCTGATAGGCGACGTCGCGCAACTGACCGTCCAGTCGGCCGTCGCGGATCCGGAAGAACCGCTGTCCGGTGAACTGGAAGTTGTATCGCTGCATGTCGATTGACCATGATTTGTCGCCGACGATATAGATGCCGTCCTCGACGCGGGCGATCAGATCTTGGGTTGTCACATCATCCGCAGACGGCTGCAGCGATACATTGGCCATCCGCTGGATCGGCACATGGTGCGGCGAATCAGCATACGAGCAGCCGTTGGACCGCGATACGCCCAGCCGCGGGGCGAACACCCGATCCAGTTGGTAGCCGACGAAAACACCCTCGCGCACCAGATCCCAGCGCTGCGCCTGCACACCCTCATCGTCGAAACCCACAGTGGCCAAGCCGTATTCGACGGTCCGGTCGGCGGTCACGTTCATCACCGAAGAGCCATAGCGCATCGTGCCGAGTTTGTCTGGCGTGGCGAACGACGTGCCCGCATAGGCGGCCTCGTAGCCTATCGCCCGGTCGTATTCCGTGGCGTGGCCGATCGACTCGTGGATCGTCAACCACAGGTTCGACGGGTCGATCACCAAGTCCGTTGGACCGGCCGATACCGAAGGCGCTTTGGCCTTCTCGGCGAGCAGCGACGGCAGCTGCGCCAGCTCGTCGGTCCAGTTCCACACGTCGTCGCCGGCTGCGTACTCCCACCCCCGCGCCGTCGGCGGCGCCAGCGTTCGCATGGTCTCGAACGCGGCCGCCACGGCGTCGACCGTGACCGCCTCGAACGTCGGCTGCACCCGCACCCGCTGCTGCGTGATCGACGAGCCGAACGTGTCGGCGTAGAACGTCTGCTCCTTCGCCGCGTGCAGCCCAGCGGACACGTGGTCGACACCATCGGCAGCCAGCAGCCGTCCCGAGTACTCGCCCAGCACCGCGATCTTGTCGGCGACGCCGACCGTGAACGGATCGACCAGGTAGTCCGATACCCAGCTGACGTCGGAGTACACCGGTTCGGCGGCCAGCTCGATGCGTTCGGCGTTCAGCGGCGCCAGCGTCGTCGCCACCTCTACAGCCCGTCGCGCGGTCTTAGCCGCCACCTCGGGGTCGAGCTCGGCATGCGAGGCGAAGCCCCAAGTGCCGTCCACGATGACCCGCACCGCCAGGCCGATCTCGCGGTTGACGACCGACGTCTCCAGTTCGCCGTCGCGCAGCTGCACAATCTCCGTCGTGATGCAGTGAATGCGCAGGTCGGCATAGCTTGCCCCGGCGGCAGTCGCCGTGGAGAGCGCGGCGTCGGCGAGCTGATGGCGGGGCAACGCCAGGAAGTCGGCATCGAGCCTGGGCGACGTTGTCACGTCACTACCGTAGTGGCCGCGTGTTTCAATGATTCGGCGGCAACGCCCCGTGTCCGGTCGACGGGCACCGGGCTCGCCCACGCCGCATTAGCTCTGCGGTGAGGGCGCAAACGTGCGAGCAGAGAACGCCCAGTGCGCAGCGCCAACGAGCGTGGTGGTTAGTCACGTCATCGTCGCGGCCAAGGCCATAAACCCCTCGGCGCCAAGGGATGTCGCCATGGTTCGGAAACGCTCGGCGAAATCACGGTAGGCAGGCTGGTCTCCTTCCGCCTGGGCCAAGAACGCACGAAGGATGAGCGACACCATTTCATCGAGCGCGTATCCGGAATCGTCGGCGGACAGGGAATCGAGAAGGGTTCGTGCCTCCCGCAGATCGGCGTCGTTACCCCGAGTCAGCAGTAGCTCGACAAGAGCGGCCGCCACGCCTCCCCTGGCGAGCATCTCGCCAGTGTCGGACATTCGCTCGAGGATCGATCGCGCCGATTCGATGGCTCCGTCCACGTCGCCATTGCGTGCCCGCTCCTTTGCAAACAGGCTGTCGATGAATGCCAGGGTGGTGGTGCTGAATCGCTCGCGAAGGCAAGCGTCACGGGTCTGCCTGAGCAGTTCCAGGCCGGTCTCTCGGTCCTCACCTTCGCGATAGAGCAATGTGATGCCACGCGTGAAACGTGCCGCGGCCAACGCGAAATCGTCACTGGAGCGTTCAGCCAGCTGCAGTGCATCGGCCGTGTCATGGACGGCTGCCTCATCCGGCAGGAATGCTCCTGTTGTGATGCCCAGGTATTTGTACATGACCGCGAAGACCAGGGAGGACGGGTCGTAGGCACGTGCCATCGCAACGGCGCGGTCCGCGTCGTCGCGTCCAGGCGAAAGCCCGATCCGGTAGCGCAATGTCCCCCGAATCGCTAGCAACAATGCCAACGGTGAGCCAAAGACCAGGTTGCCTTTGGTCGGATCGCCCCCAGCCAGATCGATAGCGCGCTCGGCGATGCGTAACGCCTCGTTCATTTCGCCGGCCTCGTACTTCGCGAGCACCAACGGAAACGCCAACCCGACCGTCAGCGCAGGGTCGCCGATCGACTCGAACAGCTCCATACATTCTGACGCCAGCCGCGCTGACTCCCGATGCCGTGAATGAACCGTCAGGGCCATCACGAAACCCGACATCCCCATCGCCAACGACCGCTTGTCCCCGGACGCGTCGGTCAGGTCTTGCAATTCAGCGAATCCTGTGTCGGCGACACTTCCGCCCACCCGAAATGCCGTAGCGCACAGTAACGTTCGCGGAGCGATACGCATTGCGGTGACATTAAGATCACCGTCCGGCATCTGATCGGCGACGGCTTGTGCACGCCGCCAACTGATCCGCGCACCAGCCACATCGCGGGTCGCCAACCAACCCGCTGCGCGCATGTGCCACGCATACGCGCCACCGAGATCGACTGCCGCCTCCAAGTGCTCGGCGATCAGCGCTGCGCTGGCATCGACTGCGTGCGCTTCGCGCTTCTCGATCGCAATTGCCAGCCGCCGGTGCAAGTCCGCACGATCCGCCTTCAACTGAGATTCGTACGCCACAGTGCGGAAAAGTGGGTGCCGGAATGCGTACTCGCGCTCCGCACCTGAAGTAACCTCATCGATGAGCTCCGCTTCGGTCAATGCCTTGAGCGCCGGATCGACGCCGAGGCTCACCAGCAAGTCCGCCGTGAAGCGCGAACCCACCACCGCCGCGGTCCGCACCGTCCGCTTGGCCGCCGGGCCCAGGCGGTCGATGCGGGCGGCAATCGTCGCCTGCAGCGTTGCCGGAACGCTGTCGTCGGCGACATCGCCGCGGCACACATAATTGCCGTGACTGCCGACCAGAACGTCCCGTTCGGCCAAGTCACGCACGATCTCTTCGACAAAAAACGGGTTCCCGGCGGCCCGCTCGGTCACCCTCGCTCCGATCTGCGTGACGGAAGGATCGGAGCCCAGCAGCTCTGTCAACAACGTGATGGATTGTGAATCATCCAGTGGGGCAAGGCTTATCCTCTGGGATTCGGCCACCTCCGTGAGCGCACCCCGGTATTCGGGTCGGTAGGTGAAGATCATCATTGAGTGCGACTGCTTGATCGCCGTGAGGAAGTCGGCCAGCATCGATTCACTGACCTCATCGATCCAATGTGCGTCTTCGATCACGTAGACAGTCGGATTCTTGCGTTCCAAATGCGCGGCAGTGATGAGCGCATTGAGTCGGCGACGACGGGCGTCCGGGTCGATGTCAGGCAGGGCCGCAGTGGGATCGGCGATGCCCAGCAGATCATCAAGCAGCATAAGGTCAGTGGTGTCCGCGTCGACGAAGCGCGATCTGACTTGTTGTCGGGCAGCTGCATCAGAAAGGCCGGCCACTGCGTAATCGGCCTTCAGCAGATTGGCCACCGCGTGAAACGCAATGTCGCGGGCATGGGCTTCGCAGTACGTGACATGCACGTCCGCCCCGCGGTTTCGCGCCAGCGCCGCCGCTTCGCTGACTAACCTGCTCTTCCCGATGCCCGGGGCACCGACGACACCCACGACTTGCCCACGCCCAGCCAACACCTGCTCCATGGCCTGCGCGATCCTGTGCGTCTCCGGCTCACGGCCCACGAGAGTCGACTGCCACCGGCGAGGTTCGCCCCGTCGCGCAATGATCCCCACCAACTGGCGGGCGGGCACCGGGTCTGCTCTGCCCTTGATCTGGACCAGTTGCGGCTCACCCAGCGCCGCAGCGCTTTCCACCAACCGCGCGGTCGATGTGCTGAGAATGACCCCGCCGGGCGGCGCGACGGACTCCATCCTCTGCGCCATCCCGACCTGGTCACCGATCGCGGTGTAACCCGCAGCGGTCGAACCGATTTCGCCGGCGATTACCTGGCCGGAGTTCAGGCCGATCCGCAGCTGAAGCGTGATGTCGTCGCGTTCGTGCACTTCGGCCGCCTGACGCTGCACATCCCGTTGAATGTCCAGGGCCGCTCGGCAGGCGCGCAACGCATGGTCTTCCATCGCCACCGGCGCACCGAACAGCGCCATGATTCCGTCGCCTGTGAAACTCTGAACAGTTCCGCCGTAGCGCTCCACAACGGCGGTCGCGTGATCGACGAGGCCGGCCATGATCTCTCTCAACCGCTCCGGCCCGACGGCGACGGCGATGTTCATCGACCGCACGACGTCGGCGAACAACACGGTCACCTGCTTGTACTCAGCGGGCTCCCGTGACGCCGTGATCGGAGCGCCGCAGGCATCGCAGAACCGAGCGCCACCTCGCAGTTCTGTGCCGCACGACTCGCACACGGTTGGTGCCGACGTCATCCCGAAACCTCCCCCCAAGCCGGCCACCAGGCGACGACGTGTGATGCCTCGAAACGTTCATGCACTATGGATTGTCGCAGCCAGAGATCGGAGCCGTGCTTCACTTTCCTCGAGCACTGCCAGATCCACGTCGGCCGCGCCTGGCCGCCCGCGACGGTACTCGAACGGGTTGTCGAGGTCGCGGATCAGCGCCAGCATGTAGGTCATCAAGCCCGTGATGACGCCGACGACCAAGATCGTGGGCGCGAGCGGGCCGATCTCTGTGATCATCAGCAGGACCAAGATCATCAGCGCTGTGATCTCTGCGATGAGATAGCCGGCCGAGACATACGAAGTTCGCCGCATCGTATCCATCCGGATCAAGAGCTTGCGGATGTTGGCTTGCTCGGATTTCAACCGAGTCGTGAAGCCCGGCTGGATCTTTGGGGCGAACACCATGAAGAACGGGTTGAGGCGGCGCACCTCTGCGATGACTTCGTCGAGGTCGGTGTCATTCGTCAACCACTGGCGGACGGACGCGCTGATCTCTGCCAGCACACCGAGAGGCACTTGCGTGCTTCGGGCAGATCAAGCTCGGCATCCATGATCAGGCATTCGTCGGCGATCGTCTCCAGGCTCGCCGCCAGCTCGCCAGGGAGGCGCTCGGCCTCCTTGAAATCTGCCGATGTGCCGCTCAGGATGAAGCCGATGATGAACACCTCGGCGGCGATGACGCCGGTGAGCAGCGGGCTGAAGTCGAGGTGCTTGAGCTCGCTCTCGTCGTAGAGCCCTTGAGTACGACCATGCCGATGGCAAAAGGCACGGCCAGCAATAGCAGCCGCGGGTTGCCGCGGAAGAGCCTCCTCACACTTAGAGCGTGGCGCTTCGGGGATTCGATAGCAGTAAATTGACCGAAGTCGTATTTTCCGCGCATATCGCATTGACGTGATATGCGTTGACTCTGCGGTCAGGGCGCAAAAGTGCGAGGGGACAACGCCGTTACCGCAGAGTCAACGCGTGTAGGTCGTCCCCAGGATCGTCAGCTCCAGCGCGAGCGCGACAGCACACATGACTACGACGATCGAAAGCGCAACCCAGTCTGCCCGTTTCGGCCGCGACGGCGCCGCCGAGATTTGACCTGCTCCGCCGCGGGCGGTGATCGCATCGCCCATTTCATCGGCCCGACGCAGCGCCACGGTGATCCCCGCGGCGAGCAGATCGACAACCTCCAGTGCCCACCGTCGCCTGCGCGCCCGTCGTGTCGTCGGCACCATCTTGGGTCGCAACCGGCGCGCCGCGTAGAGCACTCGGAATTCGTCGATCAGCATCGGAAATGCCCGCAACGCCAACGCCAATGCGACCGCCCAGTCGTCGACCGGTACCCGCAGCGCCCGTAGTGGCCGGCCGAGTGTAGCCACCGCGGGCGCGATTTCGGCGACGTTCGTCGTCCACGACACCATCGCACCGAGTCCAAGCAGCACGATCGACACCGCAGTGATGCGCAAGAAGCTGAGCAGCCCACCCAATGCGAGTTCCACCGATCCCAAGTCGATCACGGGGCTCCCACCGGCGAACGTCGCGGTGGCACCGCCGAGGAACAGCAGTACCCAGAGCCAGCGTGGAATCGACGGCAATGCGCCACGCTGAATGTGCGCGAGCCTTGCCGTCACCAGGATCAGGGCGGCCACCAAGCCGATCGGCACCCACCCCGGGTAGAACGTCAACAGCACCCCGATGCCCGCCACCGCGATGAGTTTTGTTCCGGCCCACAGCCGGTGGATGACGGTGTCGCCGGGCACCGGCCGCAACAGCACCACCGGCGCGCGCTGCCGGGTCGCGGCGGGGGCCGTCATGACACCCCTCCTGCCGCTGTCTGCGCCGGGGACAACGCGCCGTCGTGCAGGTGCAGAATGCGCGGGCACAGGTCCTCCAGGCCCGAAAAGTCGTGGGAGATAACGACAACGGTGAGGCCGGCGCGTCGCCGAAGATCTTCCAGCAGCCGGAGCAGGCCGCGTTGACTCGCGGCGTCCAGGCCGGCCAGCGGCTCATCGAGGATAAGCGCGCGCGGTGAGCGAGCCAGCAGACCGGCGAGCACGACGCGGCGCATCTGGCCGCCGCTGAGCTGATCGATGCGTCGCTTCGCCAACGTAGAATCGAGTCCGACGGTAGCCAGCGCCGCGACCACGCGGCTGTGGTCACGGTGCGAAAACCCAGCCGCCGAAGCCACTTCCAGATCGACGCGGCTACGCATCAGCTGCAGCCTGGCCGCCTGGAACGAGATCGCCACCGCGCCAACCTGTTCGGAAACCGGAGCACCGTCGAGCAGACAATTTCCGACAGTGGGCACCGTCAGACCCGCCATAATCCAGGCCAGCGTCGACTTGCCCGACCCGTTCAGGCCGTGGATCAGCACACCGTCGCCCTCATGGACCACGAAGTTGATGTCGCGCAGAGCCGTTGTGGCCCACGGCGTTCCACTGGCGTACTCGTGTCCGACGCCATTGACCTCGAGCACCGGCTCATCGGAGTGGTGCGCCGCGTGCACCGTGGCGGCAGGTGCAGCGGCCGTCTCCACCATCTCGGTGTTGTCGGCGGCGCCGCCGTTTCCGGTCAAGTTGATCACGCGATCCGCGGCGTCGGCTTCGCTGTTGTAGTGGGTGATATGGACCAGCGACATGCGGTGGTGCTGGGTCAGCCCGGACAGCACCGACATCAGCCCGTCGCGCCCGTCCTGGTCGACCATGCTGGTCACTTCGTCGGCGATCAACAGCGACGGCTCGCGCGCCAGCGCCGCCGCCACGGCGAGGCGCTGCAACTCGCCGCCGGACAGGCCGCCGGTGTCACGCTCGGCCAGACCGTCGAGGCCGACCTCGGTGAGCAGCCGATGCACGTCGGTGGTCTGGCCGGGCGGCAGGCCCCACACCACGTCGTCGGCGACGCGCGTGCCCAGTACCTGACTCTCCGGGTGTTGCATTATCACCGCCGCGCCACCGAGCTTGCCGAGGCCGACAGCGCCGGGACGCTCGATGGTGCCGGACGTGGGTTGGCGCCCGGCGAGCATCAGCATCAGTGTGGTCTT
>DASRJA010000437.1:0-4764 GCA_035649695.1 Mycobacterium sp.
CAAATCGCCGACCACCGGCACACACGACGGCCAGATTTGGTAGGTGCCGCTATCGCCCTGCTCCGGCGTGTAATCGTAGATGCCCTGAACAAGCTGGTCAGCCTGGGCCGGACCGGCGAACCCCAGCGTGGCGCAGGCGAGGACGGCGGCTGCGGCGAGCCCGCGGATGATTCTCACGCCGCTGAGTATCGCAGTGTTCGTTTGACAAAGTCACGGGTTCACGGCGGCGTGGGGTTTCGAATGCCCCGCCCATGGGGTAAAGGGCCGAGGGCGACGGTTCCGGGGTGATGGCGATGACGAGAGCAGCGGTGTTGGCCGCTGTCGGCGTCGCCGTGGCCGCTGTCGCTGCCCTCACCGCCTGCTCGACAGGCGATCGGGTCGATCTCGGCGGCGACTCATCCGGCAACCTCGTCGCGGCGATCGCAGGCGAGCCCGACCAACTCGACCCCCAGAAGACCAGCGCGTACTTTTCCTTCGAGGTCCTGGAGAACGTCTTCGACACGCTCGTCGAACCCGACGCGAACCTCGAGATGCGTCCCGCGCTGGCCGAATCCTGGACGGTGAGCCCCGACCAACTGGTGTGGACATTCCATCTGCGCCGCAGTGTCACATTCCACGACGGCAGCCCGTTCACTGCCGACGACGTCGTGTACTCGTATCGGCGCATCATCGACCAGGAGCTGGCCAACGCCGACAAACTCAGCGCCGTAACGGGTATCACGGCGGCCGATCCGTCGACGGTCGTCATCACGCTGAAACAGCCAACACCGAACCTGCTCACCAACCTCGGCGGGTTCAAGGGACTGGCAATCGTTCAGCGACGCAATGTCGAGAGTGGCGAGATCGCTACGCATCCCGTCGGCACGGGGCCATTTGCATTCCAGAGCCAGAAGAGCGGGGACTCCATCATCTTGAAGGCCAACCCGACGTATTGGGCTGGGGCGCCCAAGGTTTCGGGTGTGACGTTCCGGTTCATCTCCGAACCGTCGACGGCGCTGTCGGCGCTGCAGGCAGGCGAGATCGACTGGACGGATTCCGTTCCCACCCAACGCGTCGCGCAACTCAAGGACGACGACTCCATCACCCTCGCGACCACCGCGAGCAACGACTACTGGTACCTCGCGCTCAACGAGGCACGGCCACCGTGGAACGACCTCCGCGTTCGCCAAGCGATCGCTTACGCGATCGACCGGGATGCGATCGTGCAGGCGACAAGCTACGGCACCGCGGTGGCCAATCAGCTTGCGATCCCCCAGGGCAACCCGTGGTACACCCCGTACGACGCCTACCGCCATGACGTCGACAAGGCGAAAAGCCTGTTGGCCGACGCCGGAGCAGCACCCAAGAGCCTCGACATGCTGGTCACCAACGAATACCCGGAAACAGTGACCGCGGCGCAGATCATCGCGGATAACCTTGCGCCGCTTGGCATCACCGTGAACATCCGCACTGTAGACTTCGCCACCTGGCTCGACGAACAGAACAACGGCCACTTCGACATGCTGATGATGGGCTGGCTCGGCAACATCGACCCCGACGACTTTTACTACGCCCAGCACCACACCAACGGCAGCAGCAACGCCCAGAAATTCTCCAACCCGGAGGTCGACCGGTTGCTCGACGCAGGGCGAGTCGAAATCAACCGGAATGCGCGTGCCGGCGAATACGCCAAGGCGGCGACGATCATCGCCGATCAGGTCAGCTACATCTACCTGTACAACCCGTCGGTGATCCAGGCCTGGACGACGAGACTGTCGGGCTACGAGGCACGCCGCGACGGGGCGATCCGGTTCCGCACCGCGACGCTGGCATCGGGTGGTGCGGCGTGACGGCCGTATTCACCCACCCGATCACGCGCTTCATCGCGCGTCGGCTGCTCTATTCCCTGGTCGTGCTTTTCGGCGTGCTTGTCGTGGTGTTCGCGCTCGTTCATCTGGTCCCCGGCGACCCGGTCCGCATCGCGCTCGGCACGCGCTACACCCCCGAGGCCTACAACGCGCTGCGATCGGCGAGCGGTCTGGACCGGCCGCTCGTCGAGCAGTTCTTCGGCTACATCGGCTCGGCGCTCACCGGCGACCTGGGTGTCAGCTTCCGCAACGGCGACCCCGTCACGGTCACGCTGCTCGAGCGCCTGCCTGCGACCGTGTCACTTGGCTTGGTGGGCATCCTGATTGCTCTGTTGATCGCACTGCCGGCCGGTATCTGGTCGGCGTTGCACGAGGGCCGCGTCTCGGATGCGATTGTGCGTATCACGAGCCAGTTCGGCGTGTCCATTCCCGATTTCTGGTTGGGGATCCTGCTGATCGCGCTGTTCGCCAGCACGCTCGGCTGGCTGCCGACGTCGGGCTACCGTCCGCTGCTCGACGACCCGGCGGGCTGGCTGCGCCACATCGTATTGCCCGGCCTGACAGTGGGTTTGGTGGCTGCGGCCATCATGACACGATACGTCCGGTCCGCGGTCCTGGAGGTTGCGTCGATGGGCTATGTACGCACCGCCCGGTCGAAAGGCTTACCGCCGCAAGTGGTGACATTCCGCCACACCGTCCGCAACGCGCTCGTGCCGGTGTTGACGATCACCGGAATCCAGCTGGCGACGATCCTCGGCGGGGTGATCGTCGTGGAGGTCGTGTTCGCCTGGCCGGGCCTCGGCAGGCTGGTATACAACGCGGTGGCCGCCCGCGACTACCCCGTCATTCAGGGCGCCGTGCTGTTGATCGCCGCCCTGTTCCTGTTGATCAACCTCATCGTGGATGTGCTGTACGCGGTGGTCGACCCGAGGATCAGGCTGGCATGACAATCGCCACCGTCGAAACCACAAGGGTCGCCTCGTGGCGGCTGTTGCTGCGCAATCCCATGACCGTTGTCAGCGCGGCAGTGTTGGGTGTTGTCATCGTCGTTGCGGTGGCGGCCAATTGGATCGCACCGTTCGGTGTCAACGATGTCGACGTGCCGAATGCGTTGCAGCCACCGAGCGGTGAACACTGGTTCGGCACCGACGAACTCGGCCGCGACGTGCTGTCGCGCGTCTTGGTGGCGACCCAGGCGTCGATGCGGGTTGCCGTCGTGAGCGTGGCATTCGCCGTCGTCGTCGGCGTGACGGTCGGCGTGATCGCCGGCTACCGCGGCGGCTGGGTCGACACCGTCTTCATGCGAGTCGTCGACGTGATGTTCGCGTTCCCCGTGCTGTTGCTCGCCCTGGCTGTCGTCGCGATCCTCGGGCCCGGCACGACCACAACGATTCTGGCGATCGGCATCGTCTACACGCCGATCTTCGCGCGGGTGGCCCGCGCGAGCACGCTCAGCGTGCGCGTCGAACCGTTCGTCCAGATGTCACGCGCCATGGGCACGGGAAATCTCTATATCCTTGCCCGCCACATCATTCCGAACATCGCTGGGCCGCTGATCGTGCAGACATCGCTGTCGTTGGCGTTCGCGATTCTGTCCGAGGCGGCGCTGTCGTTCCTGGGGCTTGGCATCCAGCCCCCTCAACCGTCGCTGGGCCGGATGATTTTCGACTCGCAGGGGTTCGTGACGATGGCGTGGTGGATGGCGGTGTTCCCCGGTGCGGCGATCGTCGTCATCGTGCTGGCCTTCAACCTGGTCGGCGACGGGCTGCGGGACGTGTTGGATCCCAAGCAGCGCACCATGATCGAGGCCAGGAGCAAGCAGTGACCGACCCCGTTCTCAGCGTGCGCGACCTGCGGGTGCGCATCGGCCGTCGCGAGATCGTGCACGGTGTCGCCTTCGACGTGCAACGTGAGCAGACCCTGGGCATCGTCGGTGAATCCGGGTCGGGGAAGACGATGACGGCACTGGCCGCGACAGGCTTGCTCGATACACCCGGCGCGGTCGTAAGCGGCAGCAGCAGGCTGGCCGGCGAGACCGAGCTCGTCGGCGGGTCGGCTCGGCTGCTGCGCAGTGTGCACGGCGGCAAGATCGGTTTCGTGTTCCAGGACCCGGGCACGTCGCTGAACCCGTTGCTCACGCTGGAGCGCCAGATCACGGAATCGCTTGAGACGCACCGGAAGATGACACGAGGTCAGGCGACCACGCGGGCGCTCGAGCTGCTGGAGGCGGTCGGACTGCCGGACCCGCAGACGCGCCTGCACGCCTATCCTCACCAGTTGTCTGGCGGGCAGCGGCAGAGGGTGATGGTCGCGATCGCGCTGGCCTGCGATCCCGAACTGCTGATCGCCGACGAGCCGACCACGTCGCTGGATGTGACAACCCAGGCGCAGATCATCGACCTCGTTCGTGAGCTGCAACAGGATTTCGGCACCGCGGTGGTGTGGATCAGCCACGACCTCGGCGTCATCGGGCAGGTGGCCGATGACGTGACAGTGTTGCGCGACGGGCAAATCGTCGAGCAGGGACCGATCCTCGACATCTTCGACGAGCCGCAGAACGACTACACCCGCGAACTGCTGCACGCACGGCCGCTCGTCGGGCGGGCCGAGCCTGCACCGGCGCCGAACGACGCACCGGTGCTGCTGCGCGTCGACGGGCTCGACGTGCGGTTCGCGGTGACCACGCCGGTCGGCAGGTCGACAGTGCATGCGGTGAAGCGGCTTTCGTTCGAGGTTCAGCGAGGCACGACACTGGGTTTGGTCGGCGAGTCGGGTTCGGGCAAGTCGACGGTCGCCGGGGCGTTGACCGGCCTCGTCGAACCCGATACAGGCACCGCGCAGTTGGACGGCGTCGAGATCTTCGGCGTACGGGGTGCCGCAGCCAAGGAGCTGCGGAAGAAGATCGGCTTGGTGTTTC
>DASRJA010000438.1:0-4387 GCA_035649695.1 Mycobacterium sp.
CGACGGCGCTTGTCGGTCGCGATCAGGCCTACCTCAACGAGCCATGGGTGAACGCCCGCACCATCCGGGTCGACTCGACCGACGTCGGCTTCCTCGACTTCGACATCTCCGACAACGAGATCGAGGCCCTGTACGCGAAAGGTTATGCCGCCGCAAAGAAATTCCTGTCCACCTGGGATTGGCACGCCTACCTCAAGCGATTCCGCTGATGGCCGGTGATGTTGCGGCGATCCTGCCGCTGCCCGCGAGGTTCGCGGACAACGCGTTCGCCCGATTGGCAGGGGAGCCGGCATTGGCGCGCGTCGCGCGGACCATGCTCGGCGCCGCCGTAGTCGCTGTTGCCGAATCGCTGGCCGATTCCGTGGGAGAAACCCTTGCGGCCCATAGGCTTTCAGACGTTGATGTCGTAGTGGCCGAGGGTCCGGGTTCGCGGGCGCGATGCCTGGCCGCCGGAGTGCGGTACCTGAAAGACCTACCGCGCCACGTCCTGATCCACGACATCCGTCGACCGTTGACGCCGGAAAGCTTGCGCGACAGGGTGATTACCGCACTGCGGGCCGGCAGCCCCGCCGCGATGCCGGTGCTGTCAGTGACCGACAGCGTGAAAGTCGTCGACGCGAACGGGTCGGTAACCCGCACTCTTGACCGCTCGACGCTGCGCGCCGTGCAGTATCCGCGCGGGTTCACGGTCGATCAACTGTCGCTGCTGCTGGCCGGGCGCAGCTCCGAAGAATTCGACGAGGTCGACGAGGCGCTTCGCGCAGGCACGCCGATCACGTTCGTCGACGGTGATTCCGGCGCGTTCGCAGTCGAATTGCCCAGGGACGCCGCCCTTGTCGAGGCGATCATCGCCGACGGTTGAGCAGACGCTCCGCCACAGCGACATCGTGCGCATAGGTCACCTTCAGGTTGCCCTCGTCGCCAGGAAAGGTGCGGACCTCCACATCGGCATAGGTCTCGATGCACGACGAGGTGTCGGTACCTTCGAACCCCTCTGCCGCGGCGGCCCGATACGCGTCCAGCAGCGGTCGCGCCCGAAACGCCTGCGGGGTTTGGACGCGGACCAACCGACCCGTGCCGCTGGTCGACGCGACACCCGTCGGTCCCTGCTGCACCACGTCCGCGATGGTCAACGCCGGTAGCGCGCCGCCGAACTTACGTGCCACCTCGAGGGCGGTGACGAACATGTCGCTGCCTGCCAACGGTCGGGCGGCGTCGTGGATCAACACCACGTCGACCGCGCCCGATTCGATGTCGTCGGCGAGGTAGCGCAGCACGTTGAACTCTGAGGCGTGCCTGCTGTCCCCGCCCTCGACGAGTTCGACCGTCGCGTCAGGCAGTTCTGCCGTCACGGTGTCGCGGGCGAGGTCGAATTCGCCGCGCCGATACACCAACACCGAACGGCCGATCTGGGGAACCTGCGCGACCGCGTTCAGCGACCAGGCCACCATGCTCTGGCCCGCCAGCAGCAGATACGCCTTGTTGCCGTCGGCGCCGACACGCGTGCCAAGCCCCGCGGCCAGCACCACCCCTACTGCGTAGGGCCCCGGCGGTGCGCTCATGGCCGATATTTTGGCATTGTGCAGCGGCCGCTCACGATCCTGATCACCGGTGCCGGCATCGCAGGCCCGACGTTGGCCTATTGGCTCGTGCGCGGAGGTCATCGGCCGGTGCTGGTCGAGCGCACCGCCGAGCTCCGCGTCGGCGGGCATGCCGTCGACATCCGTGGCACCGCCCTTCAGGTCATCGAACGGATGGGACTCGATACGGCGGTGCGCGACGCCCGCACGCAGATCCTCACTCTGTCGGCGGTGCGACCCGACGGTGCTCGCACCTACGACGTCGCGCTGCGGCCGATGCGTGAGATGCGCGGCGACCGCGAAATCGAGATCATGCGTGACGACCTGGTCCGCATCCTCTTCGACGCGGTGAGCGACGACGTCGAGGTGGTGTTCGGCGACTCAGTGCGGGCGCTTGCACAGGACGGTGCACGCGTGGCCGTCGAATTCGATCGCGACGTACACCGTGAGTTCGATCTGGTCGCCGGCACCGACGGCCAACACTCGGCCATTCGCGAACTCACGATGGGCCCCGAGCGCGGACTCACCCACCATCTCGGTGCGTATCTGTCGATCTAGACCGTCGACAATCTGCTCGGGCTGCGTGACCAAGCAGTGCTCTACAACGAACCCGGCCGCGCCGCCGCAATGTTCACGGTGCGGGGCAACCAGCGCGCAAAGGTGGTTCTGCTGTTTCGGAGCCCGCCGCTTGACATCGACTTCGGCGATCCCGCCGCCCAATACGATGTGCTGCGTCGGCGCTTCGCCGGAATGGGTTGGCACACCGGTCGTTTGATCGAGACGATGCCCGACGCGTACGACTTCTACTTCGACGAGATGAGCCAGGTTCGGCTGCCGCGATGGTCGACCGGGCGGGTGGCGCTGCTCGGCGACGCCGCGTTCGGTCCGTCGCCGATGTCGGGCCAGGGCACCTCACTCGCGTTGATCGGCGGCTTTCTGCTCGCCCACCATCTGGGCGCGCAGTCGGATCCGGCGGTGGCGTTTGACCTGTGGGAGAACGAGTTTCGGCCCAATATCGAACTCAATCAGGCCCTTGCCGCCGACGGAATGTCGACACTGCTGCCCGCGTCACAGCTCGGCATCCTCACGCGTAACCAGATGATGCGGGTGCTGCCGCTGTTGGCCCGGTTCGGACGCGGCTTCGGTGGTCGCCTCGAACGCGCCTCGCGCGCAGTCACTCTGCCACGTTGAACGCCGTGAGCACCCTGGCCGGCTTGATCCGCACCACGAGCTCACCGGGAACGCCGTTGCGGCGGCCATATTCCTCGGCGCGGTCGGCACCCATGTAGCGGCCGCCGGCCCTGGTCGCGATGTCGAGAACGTCCTGCGGATCCTCGCTGATCGACGCGACACCCTGAACCTGAACATACGCATAAGGCGGCTGCGAGTCGTCGACGCACATCACCACGCGCGGATCGCGTGCCAGCGCGCGGCCTTTCGCGGTGTTCTTTCCGGTGTTGAATGCCAGCTCGCCGTCGTCTACCACGAACCAGACTGGTGCCACCAAGGGTCGGCCGTCGGCAGCCAGATAACCCAGCAGACCGGTGCGAGTGCCTTCGGATAAGAATGCGACAACGTCGTCGGAAAGTTGTTCCACGCCATCACGGTAGGCCGCCATAAAGGCTGGCGTCGATGGGTTCAGTCCTCTGCGTGGCGGTTGTAGTCCCACCGCTCGAGACGCGTCTGCAGGTCGTACAGGCCCAGTGCGGCAAGCGGTGTGCCGACGGACATGCAGATCAGCAGTAGCGCGTTCATGGTTCTCTCGAGTCGTCCTTGGTCTTCCTGACGGAATGAATCGTATGGAGCGACCGCATGGAGCCACACGCGTAATTCGCTACCTGCTTTTCGGTACCGCGGCCCAACGTGTCACGCGCGGCCTTGCGCATCGCGCGGTACCGCTGACGCTCGGCGGTTGCCCACGGCTCCGACCATCCGTCGAGCAGCTCTCCTGCGCGCAGTAGCGGAAGGAGTTCGGCCACGAATTGCGGGTCGACGGGCTCGTCGTGATCGAGCAGCTGCCCGATCTGGTCCACGGCGTTGTGCCAGTCCACCGAAACGCCGGGCGCGAGCACGATGTACTGCGGATCGACCTCGAGTAGTGGGTCGGCGCCCAGCGGCCGCAGCCGCCACATCGTGGAGCGCAGACTTGCGATGGCGCGACGCGTCTGGGCATGCGGCCACAGCATCGCGCAGACCCACAGGCGGTGTACCGGCCGCCGCTTCAGCGCGACGAGTGCTATCAGTCGTTGGCATGCCGGAGGCAGCTCGACGGGCTGTTCACCCCGGTAGACGGCGAACTGACTGAGCAGCTTCAGCGAGAATTCTTCCGACACATCTTGATCGTCGAGCCGTGGTTCGCAGAAGGCATGCGTAGTCGACTACCTGTTTTTGGCCGCGCGACGGCTACTGCACGGAGTTCTCCCGGTAGAACTGCGCGGCCCGGCGGATCGAATCGTGGATCGGACTCGGGTGCCAGCCCAGCTCCCGTTCGGCCTTACCGTGATCCATCGGCGGCAGGATGTGCGATAACCGGGCACTTGTACTCGTGACGGGTGTATCGCGGCGGGCCAGCCGGCCTACGACATCACCGGCGTAGCCCAGTACGTGTAGCGCCCACACGGGGATTCCGATCCGCGGTCGCTTGGCTCCGCCCGCGTCGGCGGCGGCGTCAAAGAGTTCGCGGATCGTGATGTAGCGCTCGGAAATGATGTAACGCTCGCCATTGCGACCCTTCTCGGCCGCGAGGAGCAGCGCGGTCGCGGCGTCCTCGATACCGACGACCTCGGTGGCCGCGCCCTTCACGTAGA
>DASRJA010000439.1:0-5721 GCA_035649695.1 Mycobacterium sp.
CCAGCCTCGATGGCCTCCTGGACAATGCGCGCCATCGTCGCGATGTCGTCGTCTCCTGCCTCCTCGTTGCGGGCACCGCGGTCGCCCATCGCGTAGCCACGCACCGCGCCGTGCGCGATCTGCGTGCCGAAATCGACTGCCAGGGGGCGTTTCTCGATCGCGTCCAGATACTCGGGGAAGCTTTCCCACTGCCAGGTGATGCCCTCTGCCAGCGCGCTGCCGGGGATGTCCTCGACGCCTTCCATCAGCTCGATGAGCCACTGTTCGCGGCCGGGGGTGACCGGCGCGAATCCCACCCCGCAGTTGCCGCCGACCACCGTGGTGACACCGTGCAGGCTCGACGGCTCCAACAACGGATCCCAGGTGACCTGTCCGTCGTAGTGGGTGTGGATATCGACGAAACCCGGTGCCACGATGCGACCTGTGGCATCGATGGTCTCGACCGCGTCGGCTTCGAGGCCTGCATCGTCGCCGTTTCGCCGGCGCACTTCGACGATCCGACCATCCTTGACGCCGATGTCGGCGGGGTATCGGTCGGCACCCGTTCCGTCGACGACTGTCCCGCCGGTGATCTTCAGGTCGTACATCGGTCCCCCTCAGACCAGGCCGGTGGCGTCGAATACCCACGACATGTCGGCGTTGGCGAAGTCCTCCAGCCAACCGGGCGGAGCGAAGTTGGCCAGACCGCCCATGTCCCAGTAGTCCTTCCACAGCGTGATCTGGCCGTTTTCGACTCGATGCACGGTGACAAACGGCAGTGTGGCTGTTTCTCCTGAGCGCCAATGCCATGTCTCGGAATGCTCGTACATCACATCGGTGCCGTTGCTGAGCAGCAATCCGTCGTGATTCTCATAGTGGGACAACGCGTCCCATGCAATTCTGATCCGCTTTTCGATGTCGTCGGGTCCCCGCGCCGCCGCCGCGGGGCCGACCGGCACATCGAAGTAGATGCAATCGTCAGCGAGATACGTCTTCGCTAGCTCGAAGTCGCGGGCGGACAGCGCTTTCCACAGGTCGCGAACCGTATCGTCAACTGACACTGGCCAACTCACTTTCCTGAACCGCGGGGGCTCTGTGCGCGGCACGCAGAAAGCGCCCGGTGCGCTGCGTGCCGACGAGATCGGTGGGCGTGCCGTCCAGGAACACCGCACGGCCGCCGACGAACACGGCGTTGACCGTGTCGTCGTTGCGGTTGACCATGCGCGACAGCCCGCCGTACTGCTCGACACGCTCCTCGGCGTACTCGTCCAGCGTCGCGTCGAGGCGTTCGGGGTCGATGACCACCAGGTCGGCCCGGTCGCCGATGCGCAGATGGCCGGCGTCGATCCGATACCAGTCGGCCAGTTCACCGGTGAGCCGGTGCACGGCCTGTTCGACGGTCAGGAACGGCTTGCCGGACTTCTCGGCATCGTTCACGTGCCGCAGCAGCCGCAGGCCCATGTTGTAAAACGACATGTTCCGCAGGTGCGCTCCCGCATCCGAGAAGCCCATCTGGATGCCGGGATCGCGCGCGAGCTTTTTCAGCACGTCGGGCCGGTGGTTGGAAATCGTGGTGCGCCACCGCACCGCCCTGCCATGCTCGAGCACGAGATCCAGGAAGGCGTCGACGGGATGCAGGCCGCCGCGGTCCCGGCCGACCTCACCGAAGGACTTGCCGATCACCGAAGCGTCTGGGCAGTCGACGATGTCGGCGTCGAAGAAATCGCGGTGCCACACCCGCACCCCGAACTTGCTCTCGTACTGTTTGCGGAATTCGCGGCGATACGACTCGTCGCGCAACAGGTCATTGCGCTCCACCTCGTCGCGCAGGTGCAGCGCCGCGGCGCCAGCGCCGAACTCCTCGAACACCACAAGATCGATGCCGTCGGCGTACACCTCGAACGGCACCGGCAGATGCTGCCAACGGAAGTTGCCGCCCAGACAGTTGATCAGCCGGGCGGCCGGACCCATGGCCCAGATGGCGTACGGGTTGGCCTTGACGTCGGCCGCCGACAGCAGGCTGGTCTTGAGAGGGTTGCGGATGAAGCCCAGCGACTGGGCCAGCTGCGACCCGAGGTTGAACGGGTTCTGAATGTCGGGGCCGGACTGCAGGATCCGGCCTGCGCGGCGCAACAGCGACTTCAGCCGGCGCAGTTCACGCGGCTTGGCGTACGTCGAGGGCAGGGTGCGCGAGCGACAGACTTCGCCGTCGAGCTTGTCGAAAAGCAGTTGCTGCGACGACATTCCGACGAAGCCGGCCCGCAGTGCCTCCGAGAGCATCCGCTCCATCTGGGCCTGTTCGCGCTTGGTGGGGCGCTGCCGCTTCTGCGTCGCCCGGTCCAGGCCCATGGTGGCGGCCCGCATGTCGGAGTGGCCGATGAACGCCGCCAGGTTGGGGCCGAGCGGTCGCGCTTCCAGCGCCTGGATGTACTCCTCGGCGTTCGTCCAGGTCTTGTGATTGTCGATTGCGCTGATGACGTGTTCGCGGGGGATTGCCTCGACCCGGCCGAAGATGTCGCCGGCGTCGGTGCCGTCGACGTGGACGGTCGACAGCGAACACGAACCCAGCATCACCGTCGTCACGCCGTGGCGTAACGACTCCGACAACGACGGCCCGTTGAGCACCTCGATGTCGTAGTGCGTGTGGATGTCGAGCATGCCCGGCAACACCCACTTGCCGGTCGCATCGATGACCTGCGGGCAATCCGCGTCGTCGAGGTCATCGGGCGAAATCGCCACGACGTGGCCATCGCGGACGCCGACGTTGCGCACCGCCGATGCGGCGCCGCTGCCGTCGAACCAACGGCCATTGCGGATGATCACGTCATAGGGCACCAAGTCATAGAACAGCGCGTGCTGGCGGGTGTCAACGAAATCGGTGAACAGATTTCAAGAAATGTCTACTGTAGATGCTGACCTGGTGTTACAGCTCGGCCCAGCCGTCTGGCTGGTGGCCATCGATGTCCGTGAACCCGTACTCGCGGGCCAGATCGGCCGACGTCACCGAGCGCTGGTTCCAGCGCGACCGGTCCTCATCGGCGGCCATCGCGGCGATGCCCCTGCCGACGTATCGCGGCGACTCCGAGACCGCGAATCCCGGGGGAGCGGTGGGGCCGTCAGACCGGTTCGGGTCGAGGGCGGTGTGCCAGTTGTCCTCCGTCACGCCCCAGTTGTCGAGCATCATCTCCGAGCGCAGCCAGCCCGGCGTCACGACGACGGCGGCGCCGCCGAACCGCTCGAGTTCGTGGCCGAGGCTGTACCCGAGCCTGTTCACCGCGACCTTCGACAAGTCGTAGAAGACCGAGATCCGGTAGGTGTGATCGTTGTATTCCTTTGTCCCGTCGGTCACTTCGACGTGCAGGCCGCCTGGCCGCGCGACGAGTAGCGGGAACAGGCAGTGTGCGGTGATGAGGTGAGTGTCGATGGCGAGCCTCAGTATTCGGAGGCCGTCGTCGAGGTCGTGCTCCCAGATCGGCCGGTTCCACGTCGGCGGGTGCCCTTTGAGCACCTCGGCGCCCCAGATGTCGTTGACCAGGATGTCGATGGCGCCGTGCTCGGCCCGGATGCGGTCGGCGAGTGCCTGCACTTGAGCGATGTCGAGGTGGTCGACCTGGATCGGAATTCCGGTGCCACCGAGTGAGGTGACCAGTTCTGCTGTCTCTTCGATGGTTTCCGGACGGTCGTAGTCGGACTGCATGTTTCCGGTGGCGCTGCTGCGGCCGGTACAGAGCACCGTCGCACCTGCTTCGCCGAGCGCGGCGGCGATTCCACGCCCGGCGCCGCGGGTCGCGCCGGCCACGAGTGCTATGCGGCCGCGCAGCCCATCTTCATCCGGCGTCCAGTCCATAGGTGCATACTCGCGAATGTGACACCGCTACAGCGCTATATCGCCGAAGAAATTGCCACCGATCATGTCGACGGTTTGTTATCCAGACGCGAAGCCCTGCGCCGGCTCGCGTTGCTCGGGGTGAGCACCGCGGCGGCCACTGCGCTGATCGCCGCGTGCGGGGAGAACAAGAAGACCACCTCGGACGCCCCGGTGACCTCCAGCGGCCCCGCTACGTCGAGCGCGGCTCCGCCGGGATCGGCGAACGCGCTGCCCACCACGCCGATCACCTGGGCCGGGCCGCAGGGTGAGCTACAGGCCGCGTGGGCGCAGGCGCCGGATGCGCGCGGCGGCATACTCGTCATCCACGAGAACAAGGGGCTCAACGACTGGGTTCGCTCGGTGGCCGGCCGGTTCGCCGGGATCGGCTACTCGGGCCTGGCGATCGATCTGCTTTCGGGGCAGGGCGGCACGGCGACGTTCGCCGACCCGGCGGCGGCCACCGCGGCGCTCGGCAAGATTCCGCCTGAGGAGTTCATCGCCAATCTCAAGTCGGGCATCGACGAGCTGGGCCGCCGCGTTCCGAACAAGAAGCTCGCTGTCGTCGGCTTCTGCATGGGCGGTGGGCTGACGTGGCAGCTGCTCGCGTCGGGTACGCCCCAGCTGGCCGCCGCGTTCCCGTTCTATGGCCCCGCACCGGAGAATCCGGACTTCGCGGGCTCGAAAGATGTTGCTGTGCTTGCGTTCTACGGTGAACAAGACCAGCGCGTCAATGCCACCGAACCCGTCGCCAAGGCCGCGTTGGAAAAAGCCGGGCTCGTGCACGAACTCGTCACCGAGCCCAACGCCAACCACGCATTCTTCAACGACACCGGCGAACGCTACAATGCGACCGCCGCGGATGACGCGTGGCGCCGGGTGCAGGACTGGCTCACCCAACACGTGGGTTAGTTCTCGCGGTAATTCACGACCTGTTTTCCTGCCGGTTGATGTCGCGTTGTTGACCGCACACGCGTGCCCGCTCTGATTCTCCTCATGCGGGTGGTTCAGGTGGCGAACTTCTACGGCCCGCGCTCGGGGGGCCTTCGGACAGCAGTTGATCGCCTCGGCGCGGAATACTGCGCCGCAGGACACGACGTGTTCCTCATCGTGCCGGGGCGCCATTCCGAATGGCGGGAACTTCCCTCCGGTGTCGTCCGTATCTCCTTGCCCGCCAGACTGATTCCATTCACCGGCGGATATCGCGCGGTGTTGCCGGGCCCGGTCACGTCGTTGCTCGCAGAGCTGTCGCCCGACGCACTGGAGGTGTCCGACCGGCTGACCCTGCGCTCGCTGGGCAGCTGGGGCCGCCGACACGACGTGGGCACCGTGATGATCTCTCACGAACGCCTCGATCGCCTTGTCGGGCAAATACTTCCGGCCCGCCTGGCGCGGTCGATCGCCAACGTGGCCAACCGCCGAACCGCCGCGAGCTACGACGCGGTTGTCTGCACGACGGCGTTTGCTCGCGAAGAGTTCGACCGCATCCACGCGCCGAACGTCGTGACGGTGCCGCTGGGCGTCGACCTCGACCAGTTCCATCCCCGCCGCCACTCGGCGACGGTGCGGCAGCGCTGGGCGCGCCCCGAACAGACGCTGCTCGTACACTGCGGGCGGCTCTCCGTCGAAAAGCACGCCCATCGCAGCATCGATACCGTTGCCGCGCTGCGCGATTCGGGCGTCGACGCCAGGCTGGTGGTGGTCGGCGAAGGTCCGATGCGCGCCCGGCTCGAGCGCCAGGCCGCCCGCCTCCCCGTCGACTTCACCGGCTTCATCGGGTGCCGCGACACCGTGGCGACGATCCTGGCGACTGCGGACGTCGCGCTTGCCCCCGGACCGCACGAGACGTTCGGGTTGGCGGCCTTGGAGGCGCTGGC
>DASRJA010000440.1:0-4398 GCA_035649695.1 Mycobacterium sp.
ATCCGGTTCGCCATGGCCGAGGGGCGTCGCGGCGCGTTCACCCCGAAGTCGCTCGTCGTAGGGCATGACTCGTTTAAGGGCATGTCCATCGAGTTCGGAGATCTCAGCGGCACCGGCAAGTTCGACATGTTCGTCAGCAACATCACCACACCGTGGGGCCTGGAGGAGAGCAACTTCGTCTGGCACAACACGGCCCGCAGTCCGGCCGAGGCGCGCAGCAAGCTGAGCCAGGGTGTCGCACCGTTCGACAACCGGGCCGCGGCGATGAACCTCGCGTGGGTCGGCTGGGGCTGGGACGCGAAGATGGCCGACTTCGACAACAGCGGCGTCATGTCGATCGTGCAGACGTGCGGCTTCGTCAAGGGGAACATCAACCGGTGGAACTGGCTGCAGGAGCTCGCGATGAGCAACGACGTGCTGCTCGAGGAGCCGAACATGTGGCCCAAGGCGGAGGTCGGTGACGACATCGCCGGCTCCCAGCCGATCGCGTTCTGGGTGCGCGAGGACAACGGCCGATACGTCAACCTCAGCACCGATCTCGGCTTCGACTCGACCACCACCCCGACCCGCGGCGTGGCCGTCGGAGACGTGAACGCCGACGGCGGGCAGGACTTCGCCGTGGCGCGTCAGTGGGGTCCGCCGGCCTTCTACCGCAACGGCAACGTCGGTCGGGACAACTACATCGGGCTGCGGCTCTACCGGCCAGCGGTCGGCGGCACCGCCGGAGCCGATGCTCCGATCGGCGCGCCCGCCTACGGCGCTCAGGCCCGGATCATCACCGCCGACGGGCGGACCCAGGTCGCCCAGGTCGACGGAGGCGGCGGGCACTCGGGCAAGCGGAGCTTCGACATCTTCTTCGGTCTCGGAAAGGCCGGCGACCGGCCGGCGTCGGTCGAGCTGATGTGGCGCGACAACGACGGTATGGCCCACCGCCAGACGTTCGACCTGATGGCCGGCTGGCACAACTTCGTTCTCACAGACCAGGCCCAGGAGGTGACGTCATGACGACCGACGTCCGCTACGCCGGCGGACCTGACACCAGGACGGTCACAACCGGCCCGAACGGGCTGCGCGACCAGGTGAAGCCGCCGACGGTGGCGCGCGCGCCGGCGGTCCCCCGTGTCGACCCGCGCGACCCGCGTTACCTCGCCCTGCGCAACTTCGCGATATCCATCAGCGTCTTCAACATCCTCGGCTACACCGTGCTCGGGTTCGAGCAGCCGTGGACGTGGCCCTTCTTCGCGCTCGCCGTCGGGTACTCGATCGAGATCGCGATCGAGCTCATCGCGGCTCGCGCCCATCGCCGCCCGCCGGCGTTCGTCGGCAACGGGATGTGGGGCCTTTACACGTTCCTGCTGCCGACCCACATCACGGCACTGGCCGCCAACATGCTGCTCTATGCCAACACCGACTTCTGGCCCATCGCGTTCGCGGTGGCGGTGGCCATCGGGCAGAAAGCGGTCATGGTGGCACCCATCAAGGGTCGGATGCGCCACTTCATGAACCCGTCGAACTTCGGGATCACGGTGACGCTGGTCTGCTTCTCGTGGGTGAACATCGCGCCGCCATACCACTTCACGGAGCACGTACCCGACGTCATCCGCATCATGGTGCCGATCATCATCATCACGGCAGGCACCGTGCTCAACGCGCTGCTCACCAAGAAGGTGCCGCTGATCGTCGGGTGGGTCGGGGCGTTCGTGATCCAGGCGCTGATCCGCTGGTGGATCTGGGACGTGCACCTGTGGGCGGCCCTCGCCCCGATGACGGGCGTGGCATTCGTCCTGTTCACCAACTACATGATCACCGACCCCGGCACGACGCCGAGCTCGGGTCGATCCATGTTCATGTTCGGATCAATCGTCGGCACCGTCTACGGCGTGTTGATGGTATTCAACGTGGTGTATACGCTGTTCTTTGCCGTCACCATCGTGTGCCTCGGTCGCGGTCTACTGTGGTGGTGGAAGTCGCTGCGCGAACGGCGTAGCCCATATACACCGGTCGGGCGTCCAGGACTGCTGGCGCCCGCCAGCCCGTCCGCCGGATGAGCATCCCGGGCGGCGGCACCGCACAACGGCCTCGCCGTTGCGGTGCCGCCGCCCGGGTCGCCGTTCGGCGGCGATTGATCGGCCGTCCGAACCGGCAGATCAACCGTCCGGAACTGTCAGCCGCCGTTGGAACCGACATGCTGGGGGAATCGTGAGCACTCATCAGGCGTCCGCGCTTCTGCTCGGGCTCGCTGCCATCATCCTCGGCGCTGGTCTCCTCGGATGGGTGGCACGCAAGCTCGGGCAGCCGGCCGTTATCGGCGAGGTTATCGCCGGCATCCTGATGGGACCGACGCTGTTCGGCGGCGCGATCGCCGGCTTCCTGCTGCCGACGGACATCCGACCGTTCCTCAGCGCTCTGGCCAACGTCGGCGTCGCCGTGTTCATGTTCCTGGTCGGCCTGGAGCTCAACCGCAGCATGTTGCGGGGTACCGGTCGGGTCGCGGCGACCGTGTCGCTCACCTCGATCCTGTTGCCCTGCACGCTGGGCATCCTGCTGGGCACGTACCTTCTGCGCACCCACCCGAGCAAGGACCGGCTCGGCTTCGTGCTGTTCATGGGTGTGGCCATGTCGATCACGGCGTTCCCGGTGCTGGCCCGCATTCTCATCGACCGCGAACTGAACCGGCTGCCACTCGGCGGTCTCGCCCTGACCTGTGCGGCCATCGACGACGTGCTGGCGTGGTCGTTGCTCGCGGTCGTCGTGACGGTGCTGGGCGGAGACGCGGACCAGTGGCGGATGCTGCTGGCCGTGCCGTACCTGCTACTCATGCTCTACCCGGTGCGGCGGCTGCTCGGGCGGTTGGTCTCCGCCCGCCAACGCACCGGGCGGCTCACCACGGGCCAGATAGCAATAGTGCTCGCCGGCCTGCTGGTCTCCGGTGGCGTGACCGAGTGGATCGGCCTGCACTTCATCTTCGGCGCGTTCCTGTTCGGTCTGGTCATGCCTCGGGGCGAGAAGGCCGAGCTGCGGACGGAGTTGCACGATCGGATCGGTCTGGTCAACAACGTGCTCCTCCTGCCGGTCTTCTTCATCGTCGCCGGCCTGCGGGTCGATCTGTCGAAGGTGGACGCGGTCGACCTGGCGGAGCTGGGCCTCATCCTGCTCGTCGCCATCGGCGGCAAGTTCATAGGTGCGTTCATCGCCGCCCGTCTCAACGGGCTGGGCAACCGGATCGCCGCCACCCTGGCGACGCTGATGAACACGCGCGGCCTCACCGAGCTGATCATTCTCAGTGTCGGCCTGCAGCTGGGCGTCCTCGACACCGGCCTCTACTCGCTGATGGTGGTGATGGCGGTGGTGACCACGGCGATGGCCGGTCCGCTGCTGTCCATCCTCTACCCGCGCCGTCTGGTCGCCCGTGACATCGCCGCGACCGAGGCGGCCGTGCACGCGGCCGAACCGGGGCTGCATCCCTTGTGGATCGGCGGTCGCGGGCCGATATCCTCGGCTTCGCCGCGGAGCTGACGGACATACGACGGGGCGAGACTTCTTACGGTTCGGTTAAGCACTCCCAGAGAAGCAGCGTCGGGGCGCGCGTACGACGATTAATGCGGGCGGACCAATCGGACAAGGTGCGACGCTCGCCAGCGATCCGCGCCGGGATTGGCCGGGCCCCATCCGGGAACGGGCAGCCGCGAATCAGCCGATGACCTCAGGACTGGTGACCGACGTGACCATCGCGATCGACCTGAAGCCCCCAGCCGATCTGCTTCCGCGACAGCCGCAACCACACGCCCTGCCGCCGTTGCTGGAGCGGAGCGACCTGTGGACCGACTTCATGGTGGCCGACGCCAGGATCCCGATGTACGACGTGCCGTTCGTCTCGATCGGCGGCGGCATGGGCTCCTTCATGACGGTCGACTACCTGCGTGCTGCCGGGGGCATGCCGGCGCGCGACATCCGGGTACTGTCCAATCTCACCCATCCGTGGCAGACCTACGAGAAGCTGGCCACCGCCTCGCAGATCTCCCGCGCGCGCCGCATCCGCTCCGACGCGGCGTCGCGGCCCGACAACCTGTGGGGGTTCCCCTCCTTCGCCCTGCAGGAGGCGTTGAAGGACCGCACGATCAAGCCGCTCATCCAGGTGTTGCTGGAGCCCGTGTTCGCCGACTTCTACACGCCGAAGCTCGGTGACGTGCTCGGTGGCATGGAGCGCGAAGCGAACCGGATCGGCTACTGGGACATGCTGGTGCGCGGCGACGTGCAGATCGTGCGGCGTCGCGTCGGCGGTGGCTACTTCGCCCTCATGACGACCCACCCCGACGGTCCCTTCGCCGGTGGCAAGCCGACGGCCGGTCTGGTCGCGTTCCGGTGCCGGGACGCCCATCTCGCCGTCGGCTACTCGGG
>DASRJA010000441.1:0-2043 GCA_035649695.1 Mycobacterium sp.
GTGATGTCCAGGAACAGGTTCGGCAGCACCGCAATGGTGCCCAGGTAGATCGAGCCGGGGAGGGTGATCCGGCTGAGCACGAACCGCAGGTACTCCGCGGTCGGTCGGCCCGGCCGGATGCCGGGGATGAAGCCGCCGTACTTCTTCATCTCGTCGGCGCGCTCGTCGGGGTTGAACGTGATCGCGACGTAGAAGTAGGTGAAGAACACGATGAGGCCGAAGTACAGCATGATGTGCACCCAGCTGCCCTGGTCGGCCACGTAGCTCTGGATGAAGGTCTGCCACCACGACGGGGTCGACGACGCCGACTGGGTCAGGCGCGAGACCAGGTCCGGCAGGTAGAGCAGCGAGGACGCGAAGATCACCGGGATGACGCCGGCCTGGTTGACCTTGAGCGGCAGATACGTCGACGTGCCGCCGTACATGCGTCGACCCACCATGCGCTTGGCGTACTGCACCGGGATGCGCCGCTGGCCCTGCTCGACGAACACCACGCCGATGATGATGATCAGCGCGGCCACACAGACCAGCGTGAACACCATGCCGCCGCGGCTGTCCAAGATGGTCTTGCCTTCGATCGGGATGCGTGCGGCAATGCCGGCGAAGATCATCAGCGACATGCCGTTGCCGATGCCGCGCTCGGTGACCAGCTCGCCCATCCACATCACCAGCGCCGCGCCCGCGGTCATCACGAGCACGATGACGACCAGCGTGAAGATGTTCAGGCCCTCGCTCTGGCCCTGGATGATGTCGAGGGTGCAGCCCTGCAGCAGCCCGCCATTCGCGGCCAGCGCGACGATGCTGGTGGCCTGCAGGATCGCCAGTGCGACCGCAAGGTAGCGGGTGTACTGGGTCATCTTGGCCTGGCCCGCTTGCCCTTCTTTGCGCAGCTGCTCGAAGCGCGGGATGACCACGGTCAGCAGCTGCACGATGATGCTCGCGGTGATGTAGGGCATCACGCCGACCGCGAACACCGTCAGGTGCAGCAGCGCACCCCCGGAGAACAGGTTGATCAACGAGTAGATCTGCGCCGAGTCGCCACCGCTGACCTGCGCCACGCACTTCTGCACGTTCGGGTAGTTGACGCCCGGCGACGGGATCGAGGCGCCCACCCGGTACAGGATGACGATGCCCAGGGTGAACAGGATCTTTCGCCTCAGGTCGACTGTCCTGAGTGAAGAGATAAAGGCCGAGAGCACTCTTCCTCCTGCGCAGCCGGCCTATAGATCGCGGCGTGCGAATGGGGCTGGTATGACCAGCGTCTTGGTTAAGTCCTGCGCGGACCGCCGACAAGCGCACAGCCTGCGGAGTCACGCGTCAAACAGTCTACGAGACTAACAGTTGAGGCTCGTACGGCCCGCATCCGTTGCAGGTAACTGCGCGGAAGCCGGCTTTCAGAATCGGAGCGTACAGTCGGCGGCGGGTCGTTACATCGCCTAAGTAACGGCCGTGTACTACGTCGATAGGGGTCGAGGGATGGCACGCACGGAGAACGACACGTGGGACTTGGCATCGAGCGTCGGGGCGACGGCCACCATGGTGGCGGCGGCGCGCGCGATGGCCAGCACTGCCGCTAATCCGTTGATCAACGATCCGTTCGCCGAGCCGCTGGTGCGCGCGGTCGGAGTGGATTTCTTCACCCGCCTGGTCACTGGTGAGCTGCGACCCGAGGACCTCGACAGCGACACCGAGTCCGTCGGCATGCAGCGGATGACCGACAACATGGCGGTGCGCACCAAGTTCTTCGATGAGTTCTTTCTCGGCGCGACCGACGCGGGCATCCGGCAGGCGGTGATTCTGGCGTCGGGCCTTGATTCGCGCGCTTACCGGCTCGAGTGGCCGGCCGGGACGACGGTGTATGAGATCGACCAGCCCGAGGTCATCGAGTTCAAGACCAGGACGCTTGGCGAACTGGGCGCCTCGCCAACCGCGGACCGCCGCACGGTCGCGATGGATCTGCGCTACGACTGGCCGTCGGCCCTGATCGAAGAGGGCTTCGACCCGCGTCAACCCACGGCCTGGAGTGCGGAGGGACTGCTCGGT
>DASRJA010000442.1:0-6584 GCA_035649695.1 Mycobacterium sp.
ACCACCGCGACGCCGACGAGCACGATGGGAACGAGGACGACGGCCGACCCGATCAGCACGCGAAGGGAGGTGTCGATCCACTGGCCGACGGGACGAGCGGCGTCGAACCAGGAGCTGGCGGCGATCACCACGGCGACGCCAAGCAGTGCCAGTGCGATCCCGTCGCGGCGATGTCCCGGCTCGAGGTCGCGGGCGCGGCCGACCGACCGTGCGGTTGACCCGGCCCCCTTGGCCACCATCAACCAGCCGGCGCGCACACCGCGTCCGACGGTCGCCCCCGCGGACGAGATGGCCGACGGATTGTGGCGTCGAGCCGGCTTCCGGCGGGGCGCCGGGCGGGACCCGCCCCGCGAACCGGCCTTTGACCTGCTCGAACGGGCACCGGCTCGGGCGGCGGTCTTACTAGGCATGCACTCAAGCCTAGTCGCACAGGCCCCATAATCACCATCTGCCACACGGGTCACAGAAAGGTCTCAATTGGACCCGGCCTGGAGCCGACATGGGCTGACCGAAGCGGAATCTCATAGGTAGGCTAGGCAACCGTCCAGCACGCACTCATCGAGGAGTCCCATGCCCGTCACCGTCGTCGCAACCATGAAAGCCAAGCCCGAGTCGGTGGACGCCGTCCGCGATGCGTGTAAGCAGGCCATCGAGGCGGTGCATTCCGAACCCGGTTGCGATCTCTACTCGCTGCACGAGGCCGACGGCACCTTCGTCTTCGTCGAGCAGTGGGCCGACGCGGACGCACTGAAGACGCACAGCACGGCACCCGCGGTCGCCACGCTGTTCGGCACCGTCGGTGACCTTCTCGACGGTGCACCGGACATCAAGATGCTGCAGCCCGTCGTCGCGGGTGATCCGGCTAAGGGCCAGCTGCGCCCCTGATGGCTTCCCTCGCAGGCAAAGTCGCATTCATCACGGGTGCTGCGCGCGGTCAGGGCCGAGCGGAAGCGGTTCGGCTGGCGTCCGACGGCGCGAACATCATCGCCGTCGACATCTGCGATCAGATCGCCTCGGTGCCGTATCCGTTGGCTACGGCCGACGATCTGGCCGCGACGGTCAAGCTCGTCGAAGAGACGGGTGCGCGAATTGTGGCACAGCAAGCCGACGTTCGCGATCAGGAGTCGCTGGCCGCGGCTTTGCAGGCCGGGCTGGACGACTTCGGCCGGCTCGACATCGTCGTCGCCAACGCCGGTATCGCACCGATGGAATCGGGTGCCAAGGGCTGGCAAGACGTCATCGACGTCAACCTCACCGGTGTGCACCATACGGTGGAAGTCGCCAAGGACACGATGGTCAAGCAGGGTGAGGGCGGATCGATCGTCCTGACCAGCTCCTCAGCGGGTCTTGTCGGCATCGGAGGCGGCGACCAAGGCTCGCTCGGCTACACGGCGGCAAAACACGGCGTCGTCGGATTGATGCGAGCCTATGCCAATCACCTTGCACCGCATAGTATTCGCGTCAACTCGATCCATCCCAGCGGCGTCAACACAGCGATGATCGACAATGACCACACCCGGCAGTGGCTAGCGAACGTGATCGCCAATTCGCAACGGCCGCCGGACATGGGTAATGCGATGCCGGTTCAGGTCCTCGAGCCGGAGGACATTGCCGCAGCGGTGGCCTGGCTGGTATCCGATGAGGCGCGCTATATCACCGGCGTGGCACTTCCGGTGGACGCGGGCTACGTCAACAAACGCTGATCATGGCGCGAAATCCGGCCGCGCAGACCGCCTTTGGTCCGATGGTCCAGGCGGCCATCGAGCAGTACGAGCCGCCTGAACGCCGTCTGGTCTTCGACGACCTGGCCCTGCCGATCTTGCCCGCCGGTCAACGGGCGCTCGTGCGCGCGATGCGCTGGCCACTGCTGCGCCGGCTGACCATCGCAGCGGGCGAGCGGGCCGTGCCCGGCTCGTGGGCGCTCATCGCGTGCCGCAAGCGCTACATCGACGACAAGCTCGACGAGGCCCTGGGAGACATCGATGCCGTCGTCGTTCTCGGTGCGGGCATGGATACCAGGGCGTATCGCCTCGCTCATCGATCCGACATTCCGGTCTTCGAGGTCGACCTCCCAATCAACATCGAGCGTAAGAAGGCCGCCCTGCGGCGCGCGATCGGCGGGGTGCCCGCTTCGGTTCACCTGGTGCCCTTGGACTTTGAGCACGACGACCTGATCGGCACGCTAACCGGGCACGGCTACCGCACCGACGCCCGCACCTTCTTCGTTTGGGAAGGTGTGACGCAGTACCTGACCGAGGACGCGGTGCGGGCCACGCTCGGCGCACTGCAGGCCGCCCCGACCGGGACCCGGCTGGTGTTCACCTATGTCCGCAAGGACTTCATCGACGGGGTGAACATGTACGGCGCTGCCATCTTGTACAAGCGTTTCCGGCAACGGCAGCAGGTTTGGCGTTTCGGTCTCGATCCCGACGAGGCTGCGGAATTCGTGGAAGAGTACGGGTGGCGGCTCCTCGAGCAGGCGGGCCCTGATTACTTCTTGAGCCACTACATTCGGCCGACGGGCCGCAATCTGGGCGCGTCGCAGCTCGAGTGGTCGGCGTACGCGGAGAAACGGTGACCTGACAACCGCCCCGAGGCGGTGATGGGGCCGAAGCCCGCGCCGTCGCTGCGTTTGGCGAACACCAGGACACCGCGCCCTGCTGGCTGTGAGACTTAACCCATGACCAAGGTCGCCCCTCGTCGGGTGATCGACGTGCTGATGTCGCCGCCGGCGCCGCAGGCGAAGAGCGGTCACATCGCCCTGACGGGACTGCGACTGTTGGCCGGCTTGATGTGGCTGGAGAACGTGGTGTGGAAGGTGCCACCGGACTTCGGCGAGCGAACTCGCGGGGGCCTGTATTTCTGGACCACCCGCGCCGTTGAGTTTCCGGTATGGAAGCCGTACAGCTGGCTACTCGAACACCTGGTGCTGCCCAACTTCACGCTGTTCGGGTGGGGCGTGTTCGTTATCGAGTCTGCTTTGGTTGTGCTGCTGCTGACGGGCACCGCCGTGCGGCTGGCGGCCCTGCTCGGTGTCGCGCAGTCGATCGCGATCGGCCTGTCGGTGGCGGAGGCGCCCAACGAGTGGCCGTGGGCCTACGCGATGATGATCGGCATTCACGCGGTCTTGGTGTTCGCGCCGTCCGCGCAATACGCCGCAGTCGATGCGCTGTGGTCAGGGACCGCCACCACCGCCCGACGGCTACTCGGCGGTTGGGGAATCGCGTTGGGATTGATAGCCCTTGTCGCCCTGTGCGTTTACCTTCGCTACGACCGTCGGGCCAACGTGGGCATATTGGATCTGGAGTTCTCGCTCGGCGACTACAACCTGTGGGGGACACTGCTACTCATCGGGGTTGCCGTGGCCATGCTCGCGGCGGCGATGTTCGGTTGGCGGCTGGCCGCGCTGGTCGCCGGTGGCGTCGCTTTGGCTGGCGCGGCCTCAATCTATGTGCAAGTCGGACGTACCGACGTGTGGCTCGGTGGAACGCCGAGCACTGCAGCGGTTTTCGCCTGCGGCGCGGTCGTGGGGCTAGCGGCGGGGCTCAAGCTGGCACAGTCGAAAGGAGCGTAATGTCGTCATCTCAGAGGTTGAACGAGGTTCTTACGGTAGCGGCGCGGCACGCCGAACAGGTTGACTCCGAGGGTGCCTTTCCAGCCGAAGCGGTCGAGGCGCTAAGGGCCAGTGGCATTCTCGGCCTGGTACTGCCGCGAGAAATCGGCGGCTTGGGCGCAGGCCCAGTCGAGTTCACCGAGTTCGTGGCCGACCTCGCTGCCGCGTGCGGTTCGACGGCCATGATCTACCTCATGCACGTGTCCGCGGCCGTCGCCGTCGCCGCGGCGCCCCCGGCCGGTATGCCGAATCTGTTGGCGGACATGGCCTCCGGACAATCGCTCGGCACGCTGGCGTTCAGCGAGAAGGGATCCCGATCTCATTTCTGGGCACCCGTTTCCGCATCGTCGGCCGAGGGCGATGACGTAACGATCAAGGCCGACAAGAGCTTCGCGACGTCGGCAGGATTCGCCGATGTCTACATCACATCCACTGGTTCCCCCGGCGGCGAGGGCGTCGATGTATATGCGATCCCCGCGGATACGCCTGGCCTCGAACCGTCAGGCACGTTCAGCGGCATGGGCCTGCGCGGAAACGCCTCCGCCCCAATGTCGATCGATGTCTGCATTCCGGCTTCATACCGGGTCGGCGCCGAGGCAAGCGGTTTCGCTCTGATGATGGACACCATCCTGCCGTGGTTCAACCTCGGCAACGCCGCCGTGTCAGTTGGATTGGCCGCTAGCGCCACCACCTCGGCGATCAACCACGTGGGAAACGCCCGGCTCGAGCACCTCGGGTCAAGCCTTGCCGAGCTTCCTACGATCCGCGCCCAGATCGCTCGGATGGGCATCGCGCTCGCCGCACAGAGGGCGTATCTAACCGTGGCCGCCAACAGTGTGAGTTCCCCGAGCGATGCGACGCTGACACATGTACTGGGCGTGAAAGCCTCGGCGAACGACGCTGCGCTTGCCATCACCGAATCGGCCATGCGGGTATGCGGCGGCGCGGCGTTCTCCAAGCAGCTACCCATCGAACGCGTATTCCGCGACGCTCGTGCGGGGTCGGTCATGGCCCCCACCGCCGACGTGCTGTACGACTTCTACGGCAAAGCCGTGACCGGTCTGCCGTTGTTCTAGGAGGGGACATGCCTAAACAGCAGTTGGTCGTCGGGGCGGTCGCATACACACCGAACGTCGTGCCGATCTGGGAGGGGATTCGAAGCTACTTTCAGGAATCCGAAAACCCAGACGGGCAGATGGATTTCGTCTTGTACTCGAACTACGCGCGGCTGGTCGACTCGCTGATTGCCGGCCACATCGACATCGCGTGGAACACCAACCTCGCCTATGTGCGCACCGTCCTGCAGACGGACGGGCACTGCACCGCTCTTGCGCAACGCGACTCCGACGTCGACTTCACCACAGTGTTCGTCGCGCGCGACGGCAGCGGCCTGGCCGGGGCAGCTGATATCGCCGGCAAACGACTTGCGCTGGGTTCGGCCGACTCGGCCCACGCTGCGATCCTGCCGTTGTATTACCTGCGACGGGCCGGCGTGGACGACACAGACCTTCAGATCACCCGCTTCGATAGCGACATCGGCAAGCACGGCGACACCGGCCGCAGCGAGCTCGACGCGGTGGAGGCCGTGCTTGCGGGTGACGCGGAAGTGGCCGCGATCGGCAGCTCGACGTGGGCAGCGATGGGCGCCGAGGAGCTGATGGGGGGTGCGCTGACGGAGGTGTGGCGCACCGATGGCTATTGCCACTGCATGTTCACCGCCCTGGACACCTTGCCCGCAGAGCGATACGACCCCTGGCTGGATCGCTTGCTAGCGATGAGTTGGGACAATCCGGAACACCGAAAGATCCTGGAAATGGAGGGCTTACGACGCTGGGTGCGGCCACACCTGGACGGCTACCAGCCGTTGTTCGAAGCTCTTGAAGAGCAGGGCGTCGATCCGCGATGGTGATCCTCGACCTGATGCGCTTGATGGGCGACCTCGCGCAGGGTGCCACGGGCGAGATCGAGATCCGCTCCCCTGCCGACCGCGACCTCACCGAGCGGTGGTGCGCGCGCAACGGCAACACGGTGGTGCGCGCCGACGTGAACGCCTCCGGCGTCGGAACGCTCGTAATACGCCGCGGGCATGCACCGGATCCCGTCAACGTGCTCGGCGCCGACCGGCTACCCGGCGTGCGGTTGTGGATGTACACCAACTTCCACTGCAACCTTGCCTGCGACTACTGCTGCGTCGCGTCGTCGCCACAGACGCCGCGGCGTGAACTCGGCGCGGATCGCGTCCACCGGCTCGTGGACGAGGCCGCTGCGTGGGGGGTGCGCGAGCTGTTCCTCACGGGCGGCGAGCCGTTCCTGCTGCCCGACATCGGCACGATCATCGCCGACTGTGTAAAGCGGCTGCCCACAACTGTTCTCACCAACGCGATGGTGTTCAAGGGGAGGGCGCGGCGCGCACTCGAAGATCTGCCGCGGGAGCTGCTCGCGCTGCAGATCAGCCTCGACTCGGCAACACCCGAGCTGCATGACCGCCACCGCGGGGCGGGCAGTTGGGCCAAGGCCGTCGACGGCATCCGACTGGCGCTGTCTCTTGGCTTCAGAGTGCGCGTGGCCGCGACGGTGGCTGCCCCCGCGCCGGGAGAGCTTGCGGCGTTCCACGACTTCCTCGACGGCCTTGGCATTCTCCGCGACGATCAACTCGTCCGACCCATCGCGCTGGAAGGCGTTGCGGCCGAAGGGGTGTCGATCTCTCGCGAGTCACTTGTTCCGGAGGTGACGGTCACCGCTGACGGCGTGTACTGGCATCCAGTGGCCGCCACCGACGAACGCGCCCTGGTGACCCGCACCATTGAGCCGTTGACGCCGGCGCTGGACACCGTCGCCCGGCTCTTCGCCGAGCAGTGGGCGCGGTCGGCCGAAGCCGCTGCGGTTTTCCCGTGCGCATAGCGGCCTATTGCTGCACGTTGGCGACGAGCCACCTGTGCACACCGACGAAGGTGCGCCAATGGCCAAGCAC
>DASRJA010000443.1:0-2443 GCA_035649695.1 Mycobacterium sp.
CTCACCTGCCCGACGCGGCGCGCACACTGATCGAGTACGGGCTGGCCGACACCACGCCGGCCGTCGTGACCGCGAATGGCACGACATGCCAACAGCGTTCGGTGGAGACCACGCTGGCCGGCCTGCTCGACAAGAACACACTAGCGGGCACAGAACCGACGGGCCCATTGGCGGGGCCGCTGGTGGCGACCATCGGCAAGACCGTCGCCAACCGAGCCAAGCTGAACTGGTGGGAGAGCCGCGCCCTTTACGGCTGGACCGTGCTGGTGCCTCGCACCAAGGATCAGGCCGGCGAGATGAGCGAAAAGCTGATCAGCCATGGCGCAGTGCCGATCGAGGTGCCGACGATCGCCGTCGAGCCGCCTCGCAGCCCCGCCCAGATGGAGCGTGCCGTCAAGGGTTTGGTCGACGGCCGGTTCCAGTGGGTGGTGTTCACCTCCACCAACGCGGTGCGCGCGGTGTGGGAGAAGTTCAACGAGTTCGGTCTCGACGCCCGCGCATTCTCGGGTGTCAAGATCGCCTGCGTAGGACAAGCCACCGCCGACCGGGTACGCGCCTTCGGTATCAACCCCGAGCTGGTGCCGTCGGGCGAGCAGTCGTCGCTGGGCCTGCTCGACGAATTCCCGCCCTATGACGACGTTTTCGACCCGGTGAACCGGGTGCTGCTGCCGCGGGCCGACATCGCAACCGAGACGCTGGCCGAGGGTCTGCGCGAACGGGGTTGGGAGATCGAGGACGTCACCGCCTACCGCACGGTGCGCGCGGCGCCGCCGCCCGCGTCGACCCGCGAGATGATCAAAACCGGTGGCTTCGACGCGGTCTGCTTCACCTCCAGCTCGACGGTGCGCAACCTCGTGGGTATCGCGGGGAAGCCGCACGCGCGGACCATCGTCGCGTGCATCGGCCCGAAAACTGCTGAAACGGCAGCAGAATTCGGGCTGCGCGTCGATGTGCAGCCGGACGTCGCCGCGGTCGGTCCGCTGGTCGAGGCGCTGGCCGAGCATGCCGCGCGGCTGCGTGCCGAGGGCGCGCTGCCGCCTCCGCGCAAGAAGAGCCGCCGGCGATAGATCAAAGGATGGCGTTGCATGTCCTTTCCTAGCCATCGCCCCCGTCGGCTGAGGTCGACTCCCGCGTTGCGTCGCCTCGTCGCGCAAACATCGTTGGAGCCAAGGCATTTGGTGCTGCCGATGTTCGTCGCCGAGGGCATCGACGAGCCGCGTGAGATCAGCTCGATGCCGGGCGTCGTGCAGCACACCCGTGACTCGCTGCGCTCCGCCGCGGAACGCGCGGTGGCCGCGGGCGTCGGCGGGCTCATGCTGTTCGGGGTGCCGCGCGAAGAGGACAAGGACGCCACCGGATCGGCGGGCGTGGCCGAGGACGGCATCCTCAACGTCGCGCTGCGCGATCTGACCAAGGACCTCGGCGACGACACCGTGTTGATGGCCGACACCTGCCTCGACGAGTTCACCGATCACGGCCACTGCGGCGTACTTGACGCCGCGGGCCGCGTCGATAACGACGCCACCAACGCCCGATACGTGGAATTGGCTGTGGCGCAAGCAGAATCGGGCGCCCACGTGGTGGGTCCGAGCGGAATGATGGACGGTCAGGTCGCGGCGATCCGCGACGGCCTTGACGCCGCCGGCCACACCGACACGGTGATCCTGGCCTACGCCGCCAAGTTCGCATCTGGTTTCTACGGCCCGTTCCGCGAGGCCGTCGGCTCCAGCCTGCGCGGCGACCGGCGCACGTATCAGCAGGACACGGCCAACGCCCGCGAGGCAGTGCACGAAATCGAGCTGGACATCGACGAGGGCGCCGACATCGTCATGGTCAAGCCCGCGATGAGCTATCTCGACGTGGTGCGTGCGGCCGCGGACATCTCACCGGTGCCGGTGGCCGCGTATCAGGTCTCCGGCGAATACGCGATGATCAGCGCCGCCGCCGCCAACGGCTGGATCGATCTGCAGACGCTGGCGCTGGAGACGTTGACCAGTATCCGGCGCGCGGGCGCCGACATCGTGCTGACGTACTGGGCGGCCGACGTCGCCCGCTGGCTCGCGTGAGCGATCCCCAAGCCCGGCCGCTCGACGTCGACACGGGATTCTGGCTGTGGGTGGCTGCGCTGCCGCTGATGGTGATCGGGTACGTCGTCGACGTCGTGGTGACCGGGGCGAGTCATTCGCCGATGATCGCGTACGCGATCTCTGCAGTGTTCGTGGTCGTGCTGTCGGCGGTCGTGATGACGTTCATGATTCTGATGCGGCAGGGCTACCGGTGGGCCCGCACGGTGTTGACAGGCGGCGGCATCGCGTCCGTGGTGTACACGGGGACCAATTTGTTCACGGTGGACCGGCCGCCGGCGGCAGCGGTCGCGTACGCGGTCACCGCGATCATCGGGGCGGTGCTGATCGTGGGCGGTGTGTACCTGTTGCATCGCAAG
>DASRJA010000444.1:0-5893 GCA_035649695.1 Mycobacterium sp.
TCGTCGGCGTCGACCCGGCCGCGCAGGGCCGAGGGCTCGGCGCGACGCTCACCTTGACCGGGCTCCACCACCTCGCCCAGCAACTGTCGGGCGCGGACGAGCCGATGGTGATGCTCTACACCGAAGCCGACAACACCGCCGCAGTGAAAACCTATGAGCGTCTTGGATTCACGGTGTTCACCGCCGATGTGGCGTATGCCGTGACTGAATCGCGCTAGCCGCGGCACGCACTCGCCGTCTTGAGCAAGAGGCGCTGATCGATCGACAGGTCAGTGGTGGTGTTGTCGCACATCAGTCAGTCCTGCTTTCTTATTAGACGGGTTGCAATCGTGGCGCGAGATAGTCGATGCGTTGGGTTAGCTCATCGAAGGCTCGGTCAAACGCGTCGGGCAGCGAGCTTCGTGCAGGATCCGATATCGACCAATGAATGCGTGACAGGGTCGTGGGCAACTCCTCGTGGGCGTTGTCGCAGACCGCAATGATCAAGTCGTCGGGGGTGACGACGTCATCGAGATGACGCGGTGTCCGCGGCTCCATCGGGAGATTGCGGCGCCGTGCCAAAGCCAGTGCCTCGGGATGCATCTCGGCCGCCGGATGAGTACCTGCTGACGCCGCGGGCACCGAGCGTCGACGATTCCAGATCGCGGCTGCCAGTTGACTGCGCGCAGAATTCTGGGTGCACACGAACACCACCCGCTGTGTCTTACGTGCCACAGAAGGGACGATCGCCTCAAGTGTGTCGGTGTTGACTCGGAGATACGTGCGCCGCCGATCACCCTCCGAGCGGACACGTCGCGCGATGCCGGCTTTCTGTAGTACCCGCACGTGATGGGCGACCAAATTCGAGGGCATGGACATCAGCAGCTGAATTTCGGTCGGCGAAACGTCACCAACCAGCAGACGGTCGACAATCGCTAGCCGCCCAGGGTCAGCAAGCGCGGCGAAGATTGACGACCTCGTCACGACATCGCGATTTAACTCAGCAGACATTGACTCAATGATGACTGAGATAGTTAAAAAGATCAACGTTGTTCGCGTAATTCGACTCCGCGTCCCCGTATCCGGTTCATCTCCCGTTCATCAATGCGTGGATGCGCGTTCACAGGGCACCCCTAGGTTCGTGAGCCGAGCAGCGATCGGATCTGCTCGGCGGAACCGGGGTTCCGTCGCTTGCCCGAACTCCGGGCGGCGGGTCACGTCCGTCGTCCCTCACAATTAGAGGAGATACGTGAAGCACAACCGAATCGGCGCCGCGGTGGGCATTTTGGCCGCGGGTGCCCTGCTGCTTTCGGCCTGCGGCAGCGACGAGAACAAGAGCAGCACCGGCGCAACGACGACCGGCAATGGAACTGCGGGAGACAGCGCCGCCAAGGTCGACTGCGCCGGCAAGAAGGACCTGAAGGCCAGCGGCTCGTCTGCGCAGGCCAACGCCGTGACCCGGTTCGTGACCGCCTATGAAACGGCCTGCTCGGGTTACACCCTGAACTACACCTCCAGCGGATCCGGTGCGGGTGTCTCCGAATTCCTCGGCGGCCAAACCGATTTCGGTGGCACCGATTCGGCGCTGAACGCCGAGAAGGGCGAGGTCGAAAAGGCCAAGCAGCGCTGCGGCGGTGCGGACGCGTGGAACTTGCCGACAGTGTTCGGTCCGATCGCGGTCACGTACAACCTGCCGGGCGTCGACGGCGTGGCTCTCGATGGTCCCACCCTGGCCAAGATCTTCAACGGAGCGGTCACGACGTGGAACGCGCCCGAGATCGCGGCGCTCAACTCCGGCAAGACCCTGCCGGGTGACAAGATCAACGTGGTCTTCCGCAGCGACGAGTCCGGCACCACGGACAACTTCCAGAAGTATCTCAAGGCGGCGTCGGACGGAGCCTGGACTCAGGAAGCCGGCAAGACCTTCAACGGCGGCGTTGGTGAAGGCGCCAAGGGCAACGAGGGCACGTCCGCCGCGATCAAGAACACCCCGGGTTCGATCACGTACAACGAGTGGTCCTACGCGACCAAACAGGGCCTGCAGGTGGCGGACATCGTCACCGCGGCCGGTCCTGATCCGGTGAAGCTGTCGGTCGAGAGCGCTGGTAAGTCGATCGATTCGGTCAAGATCAAGGGCCAGGGCAATGACCTCGTGATCGACACGTCGTCGTTCTACAAGCCGACTGCGGCCGGCGCGTACCCGATCATCCTGCCGACCTACGAGGTCGTCTGCTCCAAGTACCCGGATGCGGAGGTTGCCTCGGCCGTCAAGGCGTTCCTGACGGTCGCGACGACCGACGGCCAGAAGGGCTTGCAGGAGGCCGGCTACATCCCGGTCCCCGACACGTTCAAGGCCAAGCTGACCGAAGCCATCAACGCAATTTCCTAGTCAAAGGCAGCAATGACTTTGAGGCCTGACCCGACGGCTGTGGGCTCGTCAACAAAGGGGGCGAGCCCACAGCAGATCGGGGATACTCCAGACATGTCGACGCAACCACCGCCGGCATCGGCCCTGAAGGGCCATCGCCGGTGGGGCGACGCAATTTTCTACTCGATCGCCGTCGCGGCGGGCGCGACAATCATCGGCGCGATCGCGCTGATGGGTCTTTTCCTGTTGATCCGCGCGTTTCCGTCGCTGGCGGCGGACAACGCCAACTTCATCACCAGTTCGGAATTCGTCACGACCGACGAGAACAACCTGCGCTTCGGTATTGCCGATCTCTTCCGCGTCACGGTGCTCAGTTCGGTCTTCGCACTTGCGATCGCGGTACCGATCGCCATCGGCATCGCGACGTTCTTGACGAACTACGTCCCACGCCGGTTCTCCCGGCCGTTCGCCATCTTGGTCGACCTCCTGGCCGCCGTGCCATCGATCGTCTTTGGCTTGTGGGGCATTTTCGTCCTGGCTCCCAAGCTCGAGCCGGTCCAACGGTTCCTTAATGAGAACCTGAATTGGATCTTCCTCTTCGGCGACGGCAATGTATCGCTCGCGGGCGGCGGCACGATCTTCACCGCCGGCGTTGTGCTCGCCGTGATGATCCTGCCGATCATCACGTCGGTTTCGCGGGAGGTTTTCAGCCTGACCCCCAAGGGTCATGTCGAGGCGGCCCAAGCGCTGGGTGCGACCAAGTGGGAAGTCATCCGGATGACGGTCTACCCGTATGGCCGCAGCGGAATGATTGCCGGCTCGATGCTGGCATTGGGTCGGGCACTCGGTGAGACGGTCGCGGTCCTGATCATTCTGCGCACTGCAGCGCAGGCTGGACACTGGTCGCTGTTTGACGGCGGCTACACGTTCGCGTCCAAGATCGCTTCGGCTGCAGCGGAATTCAGCGCGCCGCTGCCCACCGGTGCGTACATCGCGGCGGGCTTCGTCCTGTTCGCCCTGACATTCGTCGTCAACGCGCTTGCTCGATTGGCAGCTGGAGGAAGGGTGAGCGGAGGATGACGGACACGCTTGATGCGCCTGTGAAGGCGCCGACCTTTCACGCGATCAGCACCAGCCGCAAGATCAAGAATCGTGTGGCGGAAGCACTGTTCGCAGCGGCGTTCCTGATCGCCATGGTGCCGTTGGTTTGGCTGCTCTACACCGTGATCTCGCGCGGATATGAGGCGGTCATCTCGTCGACGTGGTGGAACAGGTCGTTGGCCGGGGTGCTTCCGGAAGAGTTCGCCGGCGGCGTGTACCACGCGATCTACGGCACGATCATCCAGGCGACGGTAGCGGCGGTGCTGGCGGTACCCCTTGGCATCATGGCCGCCATCTATCTGGTCGAGTACGGCCGCGGATGGTTTGCGCGGACGGTGACGTTCATGGTCGACATCCTGGCCGGTGTGCCGTCGATCGTCGCGGCGCTGTTCATTTTCGCGCTGTGGATCGCCACGATGGGCTTTCCGCAGAGCGCTCTTGCGGTGTCGCTGGCGTTGGTGCTGCTGATGCTTCCAGTCGTCGTCCGCAACACCGAGGAAATGCTCAAGTTGGTTCCCGACGAGCTACGTGAAGCTTCCTACGCGCTGGGCATTCCGAAATGGAAGACCATCGGGCGCATCGTCGTGCCCACTGCACTGCCAGGCATCATCAGCGGAATCCTGCTGGCACTCGCGCGGGTGATCGGCGAGACGGCACCGGTGCTGGTGCTGGTCGGCTACGCCAGGTCGATCAACTTCGACCCATTCGACGGCAACATGGCATCACTGCCGTTGTTGATCTACACGGAACTGATCAATCCCGAAGAGGCGGGACGGCTGCGGGTGTGGGGTGCCGCGCTTACGTTGATCCTCATCGTGGCCGCGCTATACATCGCCGCCGCGTTCGTGATCCGGTTCCTTACCCGAAACCGAACTTGACGAACTAGGAGCGGATGTGGCCAAGCGCATCGACATCAAAGACCTCAACATCTATTACGGCTCGTTTCACGCCGTAGCGGACGTGGGGTTGTCCGTTCCGCCGCGCAGCGTGACGGCCTTCATCGGTCCGTCGGGCTGTGGTAAGTCGACCGTGCTGCGCACGCTCAACCGGATGCACGAGGTGCTACCCGGCGCCAGGGCCGAGGGCTCGGTGCTGCTTGACGGCGAGGACATCTACGGCGCCGGCGTCGATCCGGTGAGTGTCCGCAAGACCATCGGCATGGTATTCCAGCGGCCAAATCCGTTTCCCACCATGTCGATTCGCGACAACGTGGTCGCGGGTCTGAGGCTGCAGGGCGTACGCAACAAGAAGACGCTCGACGAGGTCGCTGAGCGCTCGCTCAAGGGTGCCAATCTGTGGAACGAGGTCAAGGACCGGCTGGACAAGCCCGGTGGCGGGCTGTCGGGCGGTCAGCAGCAGCGGCTGTGCATCGCGCGCGCTATCGCTGTGCAGCCCGCCGTGTTGCTGATGGACGAGCCGTGCTCGGCGCTGGACCCCATTTCCACGCTGGCGATCGAGGATTTGATCTCGGAGCTGAAGAAGGACTACACGATCGTCATCGTCACGCACAACATGCAGCAGGCCGCCCGGGTGAGCGACCAGACCGCGTTCTTCAATCTCGAGGCCACCGGTAAGCCGGGCAGGCTCATCGAGATCGACGACACCGAGAAGATCTTCTCCAACCCGACCCAGAAGTCCACCGAGGATTACATCTCGGGTCGCTTCGGCTGAAAGTCAGCCGGGTTCAGGCCGTGGCGGGGACGCCCAGTTCGGCGAGCAACCGACGGACGCGTTTCTCGATCTCGTCGCGGATCAGTCGAACCGACTCCACGTTTTGGCCGGCGGGGTCGGACAGTTCCCATTCCTCGTAGCGCCTACCGGGAAACACTGGGCAGCTGTCGCCACAGCCCATCGTGATGACCACGTCGGCGGCTTGCACGATCTCGTCAGTCCAAGGTTTGGGGTACTCACCGGTGATGTCGATGCCGACCTCACCCATCGCTTCGACCGCTGCCGGATTGATTTCAGTTTCCGGCTCGGAGCCGCCGGACCACGCCACCGCCTGCTCGCCGGCCAGGTGGGTGAAGAACCCCAGCGCCATCTGCGAGCGGCCGGCGTTGTGAGTGCACAGGAAAAGCACCGTCGGCGCGCCGCCGCCGACGTTTCCCTCGATTCGGGCGACTGCGTGTAGTTGCTGGCGTGCGAATCGTTCGGCCAGCAGCGGCACAAAGTTTGGTATCCGCGCCCGCGCGGCGAAGTGGTCGTAGGACGAGTGCAGCAGCTTTTCGATGGTGTCCATCCCGATTTGGTCGCCGAACTCCTCCTGCAACCGGGCCGCGGCGGCCCTCAGCGCGAGATCCTGATCGATGGATACGTCCGGGTGGTGATGGACTGCGTGGGCGGCGGGGCTTTCAGTCATCGCGAACTCCTGTCGGCGTATCGGTCAGCAACTCTGACTTCGACGGATACCCGATATTTGCGAATATCAAAGGAAGGCACAAGCGA
>DASRJA010000445.1:0-31602 GCA_035649695.1 Mycobacterium sp.
TCGGCAAGACAAACACCCCCGAATGGGGCAACCACTGCACCACCGAGCCCTCGCTGTTCGGGCCCACGGTGAACCCGTGGTCGGCGTCGATCACGCCGGGCGGCTCCAGCGGCGGGTCGGCCGCGGCGGTGGCGGCGGGCGTAGTGCCGGCGGCCTCCGGCGGTGACGGCACCGGTTCGATCCGGGTACCCGCGTCGTGTTGTGGGCTTGTCGGTCTCAAGCCACGCCGCGGCCGTACCTCCTTCGCGCCGGGCGCCGGCCATGGACTGGAGGGACTGGTCAACGAGCACGCCCTCACCCGCACCGTCCGCGACAGCGCCGCACTGCTCGACGCGGTGGCCGGCTCGGCTACCGGTGACCCGTACACCGCGCCCGTGCCGAATGTGCCATTCCTGCAAGCGATCACGCACCAGCCGGCCGCCACGCGGATCCTGATCGCGACCGCGTCACCGTATCCCGGACCGGCCACCCATCCCGAGGTCGTCGCCGCCGTCGAACAGACCGGCACCGTGCTCGCCCGCCTCGGCCATGTGGTCGAACCTGGCGCCCCGACCATCGACGCCGATGCCGTCGCGGATGCCATCGCGGTGCTGCACAACGTCAGCAATGCGCAGTTGCACGCCCTGGCCACCGCGCACCTCGGGCGGGAGCCCCATGAGGACGAGTTCGAGCCGAGCACATGGGTGATGGTTCGCGAGGGTTTCACGACGAGCGGGGTGGCATACGCCGAGGCGATCGCGGCCGTCCACGCGCAGACGCGGCGGTTCGTCGCAGGCATGGCCAACCATGACGTGCTGCTCGTGCCGACGCTCCTGACTCCCCCGCCGCCCTACGCGCTGCTCGATCAGCCGCGCGGCACGACCCGGGCGTTCTTCGACGTCGAGTTCGCCACCACCGGCTGGACGTCGTTGGCGAATGTCACTGGCTCGGCCGCGATCTCGTTGCCGCTCGGCGTCACCTCGAACGGACTACCGATCGGCGTCCAGCTGATGGCGCCCGACGAGACGATCCTGCTGCAGCTCGCCGCACAGCTCGAAACGGCGATGCCGTGGTTACATCGGCGGCCCAGTATGTAATGTCGCCACATGGTGCGCGATATTCGTGAGCTGACCGATTCCCCGCAGGCCTACGCCGAGGAGCTGCGCCGGCGCTGGGGCGGCCTACTGAGCTACCGGTACATCGGCCGCAGCTACGCATCGATGGATCTCGGACCCGAAGACAACACCGTGACCATCCGCCACGACATGCGTAACTCCACGGGCGGACTGCTGCTGGCCGTGCTGTGCATCGCCGCACCCGAGGGCGGCCACATGTCAGACCTGGAGGCGGTGCCGAACCCGGTCATCCATTCGTGTCAGATCCTCGACCCGGGCCGCGATGTTCGGCGCATCGAGATCGTGTCCGAGGACCTAAAGCGGGGCCGTCAGATGGGCTACAGCCGCGCGAAGATCGTCGACGCGGACCGACCCAGCAGGGTGTTGGCACTGACCCAAGGCCAGGGCGTCAGCATCGGCGTGCCGCCCGAAGGCCTCGAACGGATGGAGGCCAACCCCCTCGAGGTGATCGACTCCCTCGACCTCCCACCGCTCTGGCAGGTCTTCGGCGGCCACCGACGACCGGATGGCCACTGGGCATTGCCGGAACTCGCGGTCGAGGTGGCGTCTCCCGACGCCGCATTGCACATCGGACCACAGTTCGTCATCGGAGAGACCGCTGCGGCCGACGCGGCGGCTGCCCTCGCCGGAACCGACAGCCTGCAGGCCATCTCGTCGCACGTGATGTTCGTTGCCCGCGGCAAGGTCGGTCCGTTCCGCGTCGAAACCGAACCGATGCCCGGCGCTGACGGCACGCTCGCGGTCCGCACCATCACGCACGACGAAGGCGTCGAGGACCGCATCACCACCGTGGGGTCATACCTGTTTCGCCGGGCCGATTAGGCCGCGTGCGACACTTTCGGCATGGCTGTCTCAATCGCGCGTCCGAAGCTGGAAGGCAACATCGCCGTCGGCGATGACCGTCAGATCGGGTTTGCCGAGTTCGGCGATCCGCAGGGCCGTGCCGTGTTCTGGCTGCACGGCACACCCGGCGCCCGCAGGCAGATCCCGATGGAAGCGCGCGTCTACGCCGAGCAGCGCGAGATCCGGCTGATTGGTGTCGACCGGCCGGGCATCGGGTCGTCCACGCCCTATCAATACGACACCGTCTTCGCGTTCGCCGACGATCTGCACACCATCGCCGACACCCTCGGCATCGACAAGTTCGAGGTGATCGGGCTGTCAGGCGGCGGTCCGTACACGCTCGCGTGCGCTGCCGCCATGCCCGACCGAGTGGTCGCCGCCGGTGTGCTGGGCGGGGTGGCTCCGGTGCGCGGCGCGGATGCAATCGGCGGCGGCGTGTCAACGCTGATCAGCGCGGCGGCGCCGGTAGTCGAATTGGCCGGCGCGCCGCTGCGATTGGCGGCCAGCACCCTGATCCGGCTCATCCGGCCGGTCGCCGAGCCGGCGCTCTACGCGTACGCCCGAATTTCGCCGGAGGCCGACCGTCAGCTGTTGGTCCGCCCGGAGTTCAAGGCGATGTTCCTCGACGACCTGCTCAACGGCAGCCGCAAACAGCTCGCCGCGCCCTTCGCGGACGTCGTGGTGTTCGCCCGCGACTGGGGGTTCCGGCTCGAGGAGGTCAAGGTGCCGGTGCGGTGGTGGCACGGCGACCGCGACCACATCGTCCCGTTCGAGCACGGACAGCACGTGGTGTCCAAGCTTCCCGACGCCCAGCTGACTCACCTGCCCGGCGAAAGCCACCTGGCCGGACTAGGTCGGGCCGAGGAAATCTTGGGCACGATGGTCGAGCTGTGGGACCGCGCCGACCAGAAGTGATTAACCTCCGGCGGCCTCGATGATGAGGTCGCCCACCTCGCGGGGTTTGGAGACGATGGACAGGTGGCTGGCGTCGAGCTCGATGGTCTTGGCGTTCATCCGCTGGGCCATGAACCGCTCGAGGTCGGGATTGATCGTGCGGTCGTTCTTCGACACCGCATAGAACGTCGGCTTGTCGCGCCAGGCCGCTTGAGTGGTGCGGCCGTTGAACAATTCGTCGGAGATCCTGCCCTGCACCGTGTACAACACCCTGGCCCGGGCTGCGGGGACGTCCTGTGCGAAGTCGTTGAGGAAGGCCGACTCGGATAGCTGCGCGTATCCGTCGGGGGCTTTGACCAAACCTGCGCTCGCTGGCGGGGCCGGGTACTGCGCGGCCAGTGCGGTGTAGTCCTCGCCGGCGTCGGGTGCGCGAGCGGCGATGTACACCAAGGCCGTCACTTTGGGGTCGACACCGACCTCAGTGGCGATCATTCCCGAATACGAGTGGCAGGCAAGCACTGTCGGGCCGTCCATCAAAGCCAGTGTGCGGCGGGCGAACTCACAGTCTTCGTCCAGCGTGCGCAGCGGGTTCTGCACAGACGCCACGTTCAGCCCGCGGGCCTGCAGGTACGGGATCACGTCGGACCAACACGAGCCGTCGGCGTACGCGCCGTGCACAAGCACCACGTTGCGGGCCTGGGGCATGGGATCGGGCGGCGGCGCCGCCGATGCGCGCTGCGCCCCGATCAGCGCGGCGGCGCTGCCAAGAGTTACCGCCGCTGCGAACGATCGTCGATCGATACGCATGCGCGCTCCTTCCAAGGGGCCCGGCTAAGGGTCCCTTACGCGCTTGACGCACGCAATCCCCGGAATGATCTCCTAGAAGCCGTAGCCGAGGACAGCCGGGACGTCGCTCACGAATGCTGCGTCGAGCCGGCCCAGAAGGGCGGAGTCGTTTGTGTGCAATCGGTTTGCCGCGGCATATGACGACGCTTTGTGAGCACCCATATAGAGGCTGCCCAGCACATCGAGGTCCATGCGGACGTCGGCCTCGGCGTCTGTTGGTGCGCAGCGAGCCCGTCCGTCGCGAATCTTGAGCGCGAACCGCCCACCGTCACTGCGGAATCCATCTGAAATCTCGATCACGATGGACACATCCGCCTCATACGTACGTGCCTCGAGCGTCGTCGGAATGTCCATGATGCGCAGCCAGAGATCGTCCTCGTAATGAGTAAGACGAGCCACCCGAGGATCCGCCAACAGGTACGGCAGCGGATCGGCGGGATGCGTGCCGAAGACGACCTTCTCCATCAGGTCGAGGCCGAACAGCGCCCGACACAACGCAATACCCGCGTCGGTGGTCGCGGGGACCAACTCGCCGACTCGCACGATCATCGGGTCGTCGCCGAACACCCGATAAAGGGCGTAGCCGTCGGGATGGAGGAACGCGAACAACTCCGTTCCACCGCGGCGGACCCACTCACGATCGGCGAGCAACTCGTCCCACAGCGCCTTCGGGCGAACGACGCCGCCCGGTGTTTGGCGCCGCCAGCGTTCGTAGATCTCCTCGAGGTCATCGCGGTGGTCCGCGGGCTTCACGATCCGGACACCACCGGGATCGGGAGCGTCGTCGCGGAAGCGCGCAAACCGGCGGTCGACGCTGAACTCCTGCTCGATCGTCGCAGGCCCATACCCGAAGCGCCCGTAGATGCCGCCTTCGCTGGCGGTCAGGCCCGCGATCGGATACCGCGCGTCGGCGATGCGGTTGTGCAGTTCGGTGTACATCGAGCGCAGGACTCCGCGGCGGCGATGAGTCGGCGCGACGGCGACGATCGTCACGCCGGCCATCGGCAGCTCCGCGCCGCCGGGCACGGTCAGCCGCATATCGAGGTAATGCGCCATGCCGACGACGTTGTTGCCGTCGCAGGCGATCACCGAGCTGTCGGTTGGCATCAGGGTCCGCCAGGCAGCCAACGCCTCCGGGTGTCCGAAGACGCCGAAACTGGTGGAGTCCAACAGTGATATCGCCGCCCAGTCGGCGTCGGCGGCGGATCGGATCTCTACGGAAGTCGATGTGTCGGAGGCGAGCACAGAACTCGACGGTGCCACAAAGCAATGCCGGAGCGCATCCGAATTTCGTGCTCAGCCGATACCGTTGAGCTGGCACGGAAGGAGCGCTCGTGATGGCGACCGATCTGACGCTCTACCTCGATGACCACCCCGGCGAGCTGGCCCGGGTCGGTGACGCGCTTGGCAAGGCGGGCACCAACATCGCCGGCCTGTGCGCGGTGACCACCGGCGGAGGCGTGGCCGAGGTGCACATCTTGGTGCAGGATGCGACATCGGCGTTCGAGGCGCTGCAGGACGCCGGAATCAAGATCGCCGCGGAGCAGGAGGTGATCGTGCTCGACGTGGAGGATCGACCTGGCGCGCTCGGCGAAGTGGCCCGCAAGCTCGCGGATGCGAAGGTCAATCTGACGACGGCCTACCTGGCGACGAACACCCGGCTGGTGCTGGCCGCGGACAACCTGGCCGAAGCGAAGTCGGCGCTTACCTGATCAGCGTCTCAGCCACCCCTTGACCGTGCTGAGATCGCGGCTGTACGTGGTCAGGACGTCGTCGTGGTAGAGCGTGCCACCGCTGATCACCTCTGTGCCCTGCCAGATCACCTGCACCCTGGCCCCCGCCTTCTGGTAGTAGTCGGTGCGGTCGACGTTTCTGCGGTGCCAGCCGCCCTCCTCGGCGAGCTCGGCTAGTGTCTGCCGCTCGTCGGTTGCTGTCATCGCTGTTCCTCCTGTGGTGCCCGCGTCGGTGCGAGACGATACAGCGATGATGGCGCTGGAGGTTCAGCAGGCCGACGTGACCCGGCTCGAGGTCGACGCGATCACCAACGCCGCCAACACCGAGCTCAAGCACGGCGGCGGGGTGGCCGGCGCGATCTCGCGCGCCGGAGGACCGGCGGTCCAGCGGGAATCCACCGAGAAGGCACCGATCGGCCTGGGCGAGGCGGTAGAGACCACGGCCGGTGACATGCCCGCGCGCTATGTCATTCACGCCGCGACGATGGAACTCGGCGGGCCGACGTCGGCGGACATCATCGCCCAAGCGACCCGATCGACGTTGGCCAAGGCCGACGAACTGGGTTGCAGATCGCTTGCCCTCGTCGCGTTCGGGACCGGGGTCGGTGGCTTCGCGCTCGATGAGGCGGCACGGCTGATGGTCGATGCCGCGCGCGGACACAAACCCCGGTCTCTCGAGCGAGTGGTCTTCGCAGTGCATGGGGACGAGGCCGAACGGGCCTTCCGCACTGCACTGGAACAGTGACTGACGGTACGCCCACGGTCGGAGTCGAGGAGGAGTTCCTTCTCATCGACCCCGACACCCGCCAACCGCAACCGGCCGCGGCCGCGGTCGTCACGCGGGCCGCGCCGGGCCTGGGCGATTTGGTCAGCGGCGAATTCACCCGATGTCAGATCGAGATCAAGACGCCACCGTGCAGTGAGGCCGGTCGGCTGCGAACCGAGCTGGCGCAGCTACGGACGGCGGCTGCGGGGGCGGCGGCTTCAGAAGGCTTGCGGCTGTGCGCTTCTGGCACCCCTCCGCTTGCAGGCCGTGAGCCGTCCGCCGTCGGCGACCATCCGCGATATCGCGCCGGTGTGGCGCAGTACCGGTCAATGCTCGACGATTTCATGGTCTGCTCGCTACACGTCCACGTCCATCTGCCGGACCGCGAGTTGGCCGTGCGTGTCAGTAACCATCTGCGGCCATGGCTGCCGCTTCTGATCGCGGTAAGCGCGAATTCGCCCTTCCACCAAGGCAACGACACCGGATACGCCGACTGGCGGGCGGTGGTCCGCAGTCGGTTTCCCTGCCTGGGTCCGCCGCCGTATGCCGAATCCCTGCGCCACCATGAGGAACTCGCGACCGCGATTGCAGAATCGGGTGCGATGCTGGACGCCGCGACACCATTCTGGGACATCCGGCCGAATCCACGCCTTCCGACTCTGGAGGTCCGCACGATGGACGTCGTCGCCGACATCGACGACACCGTCGCCCTCGCAATGGTGATCCGCGCGTTGGTGGCGACGGCGACCGACAAGGCGCTAGCCGGCGATCCCGGCCCGCAGCCCAGCAGTGAGGTTCTTCGCGCGGCGTATTGGCGGGCGGCCAGAGACGGGTGGCCCGGCTGCGGCGTCGATGCGTTGACTCAAGAGATGTTGCCCGCACCGGTGCAAACTGCGCGGCTCCTCGACCACGTCGCCCCGGCATTGCGCCGCCACGGCGACAGCGACATCGTGCACCGGTTCGTCGACCGGCTGACGGAGCGCGGCACAGGTGCCGACCTGCAGCGCGCCTCGCTGGCCCGGCACGGCTCGTTAACCGGCGTGGTCGACGACCTTGTCACGCTGACGGCGCGAACGTAATCACCAGGACATCGCGTCGCGCCGGCTCGGCGGGGTCGCACGGCCTGATCGGCGAGACGCCATGCAGGGTCCGACGGTCGTCGCCGAGAAGCAGGGTGCCCGGCTCGTCCAGCGTGGTCGTAAGCATGTGACGGCCGTCGATGTCGGTGACGGTGCTCTTGCCGCCGATGGCGTTGCGCCTGCCGATCAACAGCGAGGTGACGAGCGTGACGCCGTCGCGGTGCATACCCTCCGGCGTCGGCATGCCGTCGTCGTCGGCGGACGCGAGGACACGGAATGGGGTCACCTTCGCGCTCCACGTGGGTGTGTCGTCGAGCGCCATGGCCAGCTGACCGAGCAGCTTCAGGATCCGTTCTAGCAGTGGATCTTTCGCGAACGCATCGGTCAACGGCTCGAACTGCCGGTCCTTGCCGACATAAAGCGGGTTTGAATTCTCCGGCTGGACGAAGGCATCGTGTGGCATCGGCTCCGCGATGGCCTCAGCGGGCGTGAATCGGAAATGCCCATAGCGGCGCAACCGGCGCGTGCCCAGTTCGGCGGCATAGGGATCGGGCACCAGGTCCTCCCAGTGCGCGGCGAAGCGCGTCCACTCGGACGCGTCGATGTCGAGGCACGCCTTGAGTTCGGCCGGCTCGATCAGACCGGTGCCGACCCGTGTTAGCTGCTGCGCAGCGGCCTCTGGCGTCATGGCGCCAGAGGCATACCCAAAAACCTGTCAGACCCACCGATGTCCGTCGCTTCTACCCATGAACGCGGCCCAACCGGGACCGCAACCACCAAAAAAGGGAGCCCATCATGAAGATCACCAAGAACAAGATCGTCGCGGCGGCACTAGGCGCCGCGGCCGCACCTGCGTTGCTGTTTGCGGGCGCCGGAACCGCTCAAGCGGCCACCGCCTGGGCGTGGCCCGATAGCGACCCGCTCGGGGTCACGATGCATATCCAGTCAACCGGTGCCTGGGGCTGGTGCGAATACACCGCCGTGCCCGTCGGCGGCGGCATCAAGCCGTTGCCGGCGTACAAAGTCCCGTTCTATCTGAACAACGGCCAGGAAAGCACCCTATGGTTCCCGGGCATCCCGACGGGCACGACGTGGAACGTGACGATCACGTGCGAACATGGCGGGCTGAACAACTCGCAGGTTCTCTACTGAGCCCGCCAACCGGTCAGTGCGCGTCGCAACATATGCATCGCGACCGTCGTCGACCGTTCGCGAATGTCGGACCGATCGCCGGGCAACCGGAGCGTGCGGGTGAACGTCTCGCCGTCGGCGAGTTTCACGGTGAAACAGACCGTGCCGACCGGCTTTTCATCCGTACCGCCTCCGGGCCCGGCGATTCCGGTGATCGCGATGGCGGTGTCGGCGCCGAAGCGGCCCAGCGCGCCGTCGGCCATCGCCTCGGCGACCGGCTCCGACACCGCCCCGTGCTCCGCGATGAGATCGGCAGCGACGCCGAGCAGGTCGGTCTTCGCCTCGTTGGCGTACGAGACGACACCGCCGGCGACATACGCCGACGAACCCGCCAGGTCGCTCAGCCGCGCGGCCAACAGTCCGCCGGTGCAGGATTCGGCCGTTGCGATCCGGCGGCCGGCGAGCAGCTGCGCGATCTGGTCGTCGACACGCGTGCCGTCCTCGGAGAAGATCTCGCGGCCGTGGCGCTGGCGCAGCAGTTCTAAGAGTTTCGCGTAGATGCCCGCGGCGTCGGGTTCGTAGCGGGTGACGATCTCGAGCTCGCCGCGCCGCAGGCAGGTGGTGATCTCCAGCCGGTCGAAACCCTCGATGCTCTGTTCGCCGTCTCGCAATGTGTCGGCCAGACCGGACTCGGGCAGCCCGAACATCCGCACCATCTCCTGGCGATACGTGGTGCGCCCGGCGATCGCTCGCTGCACCGCCTCGGTTTCCACGGCGACCGGCCACATCGGCTGCAGCTCGCGCGGCGGGCCGGGCAGCACCACGATCGTCGGCTTGCCCGGCACGACGACTCCCGGAGCCGTGCCGACCGGATTGATGGCATGGGCGCCGACGGGAACCATCGCCTGCTTGCGGTTGGCGGCCCGGACCGCGTCGATGTCGACGTTGTCGAAGCGCGCCATCAATCGCTTCAGGATGTCGGTGATGCGGTCCTCGAGGGCCGCATCCAGCACCAGTTCGAGGCCGGCGAATTTGGCCACCGTCGCCACTGTCATGTCGTCGGCCGTCGGGCCGAGACCGCCGCTGGTGACGATGATGTCGACGCCCTCATCGGCGAGGAACCGCAGCTGCGCCTCGATATCGTCGGGACGGTCGCCGCAGATAGTGATGTGGGCCAGTTCGACACCCAGCTCCAGCAGCCGGTCGGCGATCCAGGGGCCGTTGCGGTCCTGGACCCGTCCCGTCAGCACCTCGGTGCCCGTCACAACGATGCCGGCGCGTGCGCTCACGTCCAACGACACTACGGTAGCCCGGTAACCTCATTCTCCATGACGGCGCCGAAGTCCCTCCGCGAGCTGTTCGATCAGCTGGGCCTGCAGGAGGTTCCGTCGGCCGACGGCACCGTGACCATGGAGATGCCCGTCGACGAACGAACGGTCAATACCGCAGGCGGTCTTCAGGGCGGCCTCGTCGCGACCATGGCCGACGTGACGGCCGGGCAACTGGCCGCGCGCAGCACCCCATTCGGTATGCGCATCGCCACCACCGACTTGTTCATCCGGTACCTGCGACCCATCAAGGTCGGGCCGGCACGGGCGGTCGCGCGAATCTTGCGCACCGGCAAGCGATCCGTCGTGGTGCAAGTGGACATCTACCGGGCCAACGACGACGAGGTCGGCGCGACCGCGACGGTCAACTTCGCGGCGGTGGACTGACCGGCACCACGACGGGCGGCGTGTTGTAACCCGTCACTCTCACCCAGTTGGCGGTCGCACCGGTCCAGGGCTGTCCCTGCAATTCGACCGTCTCGCCCGGGAACACCGTCACGTAGTTGTCGCTGTATTCGACGGGCAGAATTTCGTCGTCCTCCGGCGTGGAGACGAGTTCGGCGCGTTCGAAGAACGCGACCCGCGACGACGAGTTGCGCAAGCGGATGGTCACGCGATTGTCACCGGAGTTGGCCGCTCTGGATGCGGTCACATCCAGCGGCACCTGCGGCATGTAGTTGAGCCCGGTCATGTCGGCCCAACTGGTCTGCGTGAGTTCGAACGCGGAATCGTTGCGCGGATCACCGACGTCGTCGGGCCGCTGCGACTGCCAATAGACGTTCTCGGACACTACTTTTCCCGCCCAGTCGAGAAGTTGGGCGCGCACGAAGAAGACACTCGAATCACGGGCGAGTCGCGGCAACGTCAACGCCTGTGTCGTTCCCCCTGGCGTCACGTAGATGTTGCCCGCGCTGCGATCGTCACGCACTCGGCCCTGCAGGTCGTACACCCGGACACGAACCGTCAAACCCGTTTGTTCTCTTGGTGTTTGGTTGACAACGGTGATGTTGGCCTGGTCATGGTTTCCCGTCGCGTACGAGTCGAAGACGACCGACAACGGCCGCAGGCCCTTCTTCGCACCGAAATACGCACCGCCGGGCCGCAGGTAGTAGTCGAAGATGTGTCCGAAGAACGACGGCCAGTGGTTGTTGAGCATCCAGTAGATCGTCATCTTGTGCGTGTCCCAGCCGCCGGCTGCGAACGCCTCGAACTGGGCGCGGGTCGACTCGTAATGCGCCAACTGCGCCTTGCGCGCGAACTCCTCCGCGCCGGTGGACACCCCGTACCGACGGTCGACCGCACGCCGAATGCTGGTCAGCGCAGCGTTTTTCGAGTTCGAGCCGGCGTGGAAGAACCATGCGTCGTTGATCGGCCACAGCTTGTCGGGCGGGATGAACTTCTTCAGGCTCGCGAATGGCGGGATCTGTTCGTTGTCGCCTTGTTCGGCTGTCGACCCGCGGGTGGCGGCGTATCGCCCGGCGAACCAGTAGCTCGGCGGTCGCCAGCTGTACGGGCCCGCCATCTGAATGCCGTCCCAGTCGCGCTCCCCCGCCGCGTCGGTCGCCAACGAGGAGACGGTGTCGACGATCGCGTTCGGCCAGTGCAGATCCGACAGGATGGCGTGGTACTTGGCCAACACCTCGGCTGGGGGTTTCCCGTCGCTGCCGTTCGCCCAGATGAACACCGACGGGTGGCTGCGAAGCCCCTCGATCTGCGAACGCAGGCTGTCTTGTGCGACGCGGTTGTCCTCGCCGTCCCACTGATTCCATTTCTCCCACTGGTTGCAGCACATCCAGCCGTACATCAGTGGAATGCCCATCTCGTCGGCCATCTCGGCGATGTGATCGCCGGGGAATTTGCCTTCGAGGCGAATCATGTTGAGCCCCAAGTCTTTAACATAACCCAGAATCGCGGCGTCGCGGCTCGGATCGTTCGCGTACAGCAGGTCCGGCGTATACGCCGCGCCGCGCACCAGGAAGTCCTTGCCGTTGACCTTCAGATAGAAATTGCCGCCCTTGCCCAGTTCGAGGAATTGCTCGTCTTGGTCGCGGAATTGCTGAACGGATCTGATGCCGAAGCGCTGATGGCTGGTGCCGATCGGTCGGTTGTACTGCCGGAATTCGAGCTGCAGGTCGTAGAGGTCGGGCCGGCCGAGGGTGTAGGGCCACCACAGGTCCGGGTTGCGGACGGTCAACTGCGCGAACGTGTCGGGGGTAAAGCTGATTTCACGCTGCTCGCCTGCCGCGAGCGTGACCGGCTGCTCGATCTGGACGTCGGGCTTGCCCGGGCGGGTGATCGTCGCCCGCAGAACGCCGCGCAGCTGTTGTGCGGACGTATTCCGCAGGTTGCTGTATATCGTCAGCTTCGCCGAATTCGTTCGTGGCAGCGGAAGTTCGGAGGTGACCGTCGATGAGCCGAGCACCACAGCGCCGGACACTTTGAGATAGACCGGCTTCCAGATTCCCGCATTGCGGTCGGGCACAAAGGAATTCCCGTTCGCCGGGTTCTTCCCTGGCCCCTGGTAACCGAGATAGTTCCAGTTGATCCAGTCGTACCAGTTGTCCGCCAGTTCGACGCCGTCGATATCCTGCAGCGCGCGCTCCGGGGTGATCTTGACCGCTAGCGCGTTCGACCCCCCCTGGTTCACCCACCGCGAGACATCCAGTTCGTGGGCGGTGTGCATGCCGACGATCTGCGTGTTGCCCGCAATCAGGTGGCCGTTCAACCAGATCTCGGCGCGATAGTTGATGCCCGGAAACTCCAACAGGTACGTCGTGTGGCCGGACGGCGCGGTGAACGTGGTGCGGTACCACCAGTCCTGCTTGTAGAGGTCCTGCGGGACGGCCCCCAGATTGGTGCCGTAGTAGAGGTCCGGGTAGGTGCCGTCTTCTTGCAGGGTCTGCAGGACCGTCGCGGGCATTCGCGGGATCGCATGCCAGCCGGCTGCCTGGTAGTCGGGCTTGGAGAGGACGGCGCCGTCTGCCGGCACGTTGCGGGCGGAAACCAGGCTCCAGCCCTGCGCCAACTCGATCTGCCCCGGCGACGGCCCTGGTTTGGCGAAGTCCGGGAAGTCAGCCGCGCAGAGGAGCAGTAACAGCGCCACGGACAGCAGGATTCTTAACACGATGTGCCGACGCCGGTAACCCGACATCTGCACCCCGTCCACCGGAACACCCTACCTGCAGCGTGAGGACCGGGCCCGGCAAGCAGCGCAACGGAATTCGCGCTGGTCACTCCGTGCGCGCCAACACCTCCCGCACCAGCTCCAGTGTGGTGTCAGGATGCAGGAACGCGAACCGGCCCACTGTTTCGCCCTCCCATTTCGTCGGCGGGATGAACGCGACCTGGTCCTCGTGTAGCCGCTGGGCCCAGGCGTCGTAGTCCTCGGGCTTCCAGCCCAGCCGACGGAACAACACCACGCCGAGGTCCGGCTCGCGGATCAGCTCCAGCTGCGGTGCCGACTTGATCAGCTCGGCTGTCTGCACGGCGAGCGACGCCGCGACCTCAATGGCCCCGCGATACGCCTCCAGCCCGTACACCGCCATCGAGAACCACAACGGCAATCCGCGGGCCCGCCGGGTCAGGTGATAGGCATAGTCCGACGGGTTCCACTCGCCATCGGACGTGTGGATGACGTCGAGGTACGACGCATCCTGGGTATGGGTGCCGCGCGCAAGCTCGGGGTCGCGATACAGCAATGCGCAGCAGTCGAACGGCGTGAACAACCACTTATGCGGGTCGAGGATGAACGAGTCCGCTTGTTCGAGGCCGTTGTACTTCGGCCGCAGCGAGCGGGCGAAGATGCCCGAGCCGCCGTAGGCGCCGTCGACGTGGAACCACCAGCCGCGTTCCTTGGCGAGCGCGCCGACCCCGGCGAGGTCGTCGATGATGCCGGCGTTCGTCGTGCCGGATGTGCAGACCACCGCGGCGATGTTGGCGGCATCGGGCGGCACGGCCTCCCGAACGGTGTCGGCGGTGAGCCGATGGTCAGGTGTATCGACCACCAGTGCGTCCATCTCGAGCAGCCGCAGCGTGTTGACGATCGACGAATGCGCGTCCGAGCCGACGACGACGCGCAGCCGGCCGGTGGCGCCGCGTTTCTTGGCCGTCTCGCGAGCCACAGCCAGCGCGGACAAGTTGCCCGCTGAACCGCCCGAGACGAAGCAGCCGCCTGACGTCGTCGGGAGACCCGCCTCATTGGCGATCACCCGCAGCACGCTGTTCTCCGCCGCGATCGCGCCGGACGCCTCCAGCCACGAGATGCCCTGTATTGAGGCGCAGGACACCAGCATGTCGAACAGCAGGGCGGCCTTGGTCGGGGCGGCCGGAATGAAGCCGAGGAACCGCGGGCTGTCGGCGGAGATCACGCTCGGTGCGATCACCGAGGTGTAGACGCCGAGCACCTCGTCGGGCTGGCGCGGCTGCTCGCGGATCACCCCGTCGAGCCGGTCGTGAAGCTCATCGGCGGGCAGCACGCCCTTGTCGAGCGGTACAGGATTCATCCGCAGCCGGTTCTCGGCGTACGCGAGCACACTGCGCACCATCTGTTCGGTAGTTTGGTCGACCTCGTGCATGGCTGAAGTCTCGCACCGGCGGCATGCGCGCCGATGCGTTACGCGCGAGTCAGATTCGGTGCGGCACGTCGTTGACCAAGCCGCCGTCCATGACGAACTCGGCGCCGGTGGCATACCGCGATTCGTCGCTGGCGAGGAAGACGACGAACGTCGCGACCTCATCGGACTGCCCTGGTCGACCGAGCGGGATGGTGAGCATGTTGTCGGGGAAGTGCTTGGTCATCGGGGTACGAATGAAGCCCGGATGGATGGAGTTCACCCGGATCTGATGCGACCCGAGTTCCAGCGCCGCCGATTTGGTCAGGCCGCGCACCGCCCACTTCGATGCGACATAGGGATGCACCATGACGGCGCCACGCAGTCCCTCGATAGACGAGACGTTGATGATCGAACCGCCGCCGGCTTCCTTCATCGCCTCGACCGACGCCTGCATGCCGAGGAACGTGCCGGTCAGGTTGACGTCGATGACCTTCTGCCACTTCGCCATGTCGAACTTGCCGATCTGGCCGAGCGCGACGATGCCCGCGTTGTTGACCAGGACGTTGAGCTTGCCGAACTCGTTAACCGCGGTGGCCACGGCGGCGTCCCACTCGTCGGCCTCGGTGACGTCGAGGTGGACGTAGCGTGCGGCCTCACCGATCTCGTCCGCGAGCGCCTTGCCTTCGTCATCGAGGATGTCGCCGATCACCACCTTGGCGCCCTCGGCCACCAGCGCCCGCGCATGCTCGGCACCCATGCCCCTGGCGCCGCCACTGATCAGTGCAACTTTTCCGTCCACGCGTCCCATGACGGGTCAGGCTACCTTGCCGACGTGCTACAAGTAGAACCTGTTCCAGTTCTCTAGGAGACATCATGGCGATCCGCGTCGCGCTCATCGGCACCGGCAACTGCGGCAGCCTCGCGCTCAAGCAACTGGTCAACGATGCGCGCTTCGACCTGACCGGCGTCTGGGTGTCGTCGGACGCCAAGGTGGGCAAGGACGCGGGCGAGCTGGCCGGGCTTGGCGTGACGACCGGAGTCACCGCGACCGACGACCTCGACGCGATCATCGCGGTCAAACCCGACTGCATCGTGTACTGCGCGATGGGCGACACCCGGCTGCCGGACGCCATGACCGAAGTTCGCAAGATTCTCGCCGCGGGTATCGACGTCGTCGGGTCCGGGCTGGGTGTGTTGCAGTACCCGTGGCAGGTGATTCCCGACAAGTACATCCATCGCGTCGAAGACGCTGCGCGAGAAGGCAATTCGACGGTCTTCATGACCGGAGTCGACCCGGGGTTCGCGACGGATCTGCTGCCTTTCGCGCTGGCTGGCACATGCCAGCGCATCGAGCAGGTGCGCACCATGGAGATCGCCGACTACGCGACCTACGACGGGGCGACGGTGATGTTCGACGTGATGGGCTTCGGCAACGAGATCGGCGACCTCCCGATGCTTTATCAGCCGGGCGTGCTCAGCATCGCCTGGGGTACCGCGATCCGGCAGCTGGCGGCGGGTCTCGGGATCGAGGTCGACGAGATCAAGGACTGCGTCGAACAGGAGCCTGCGCCGGAGGACTTCGAGGTCGCGGTCGGCACCATCAAGAAGGGCACTGTCGCCGCGGTGCGTTTCCAGATCGAGGGCATGGTCAACGGCAAACCAGTGATCGTCGTCGAGCACGTCACCCGGCTGCGCGGCGATCTGCGACCGGATTGGGCGCAGCCCGCTCAGCCCGGCGGGTCGTACCGCGTCGAGATCACCGGCGAGCCGTCCTACACCATGGACGTCTGCCCGACAAGCCGCAACGGCGATCACAACTACGCGGCCATCCTCGCGGCGGCGGGACGGATCGTGAACGCCATCCCCGACGTTGTTGCGGCGCGGCCCGGCATCCGCACCACGCTGGACATGCCGCTCGTCACGGGTAGGGGTGTGTACGCCGGCTAGCTAAGCTCGGGCTACATGGACCCGCACGCGTCGCCGGACCTGGTCGCCGAGATCGGTGCCGGCCCAGAGGGGCCTGGAGTCGGCGCGTTCTTCGACCTCGACGGCACCCTGGTAGACGGCTTCACCGCCACGGCACACGCCAGTGATCGCATCCGGCGCAGGCAAGCGCGCATCGGTGAGGTGTTGGGCGTCATCGAGGCGTCGATGCGATACCGATTCGGCCGGATGCAGTTTGAGAGGCTGCTGACGAGGGCCGCGGGTTATCTGCGCGGGGAATCGCTCGCCGCACTCGATGTGGTCGGAGAACGGCTGTTCGTCGAGCGCGTCTCCTCACGCGTCTTCCCGTACATGCACGAGGTGGTGCGGGCGCACCAGCAGCGGGGCCACACCGTGGTGTTGAGTTCGTCGGCGCTGACCATTCACGCCGAACCTGTCGCCCGCTTTCTGGAGATCAACCACGTGCTGTGCAACCATTTCGAACTCGACGAGCACGGCCTGCTCACCGGCCGGATCGCCAAGCCCGTCATCTGGGGAACGCGCAAAGCCGCCGCGGTGCAACAGTTCTGCGACGCCAACGGCGTTGATCTGCAACGTAGTTACTTCTACGCCGATGGTAACGAGGACGCGGCGCTGATGAAGCTCGTCGGCCAGCCCCGCCCGGTGAACCCGCGACCCAGGCTGGCCGCGATTGCCGCAGAAAACGGCTGGCCGGTGCTGCAGGTGACTGGGTCCAGCGGCCGCAGGCGTCTCACGTTGCGCAGGCTGGTCGGCTACGACTGAGTCGCGCCCCTAATCCCCGTACCGCGAACCGGCGCAAATCCCTAAGCCTGCGACGGCGAATCGCGGTGCGCGCCCCATTCCCGCACGCTGCCTGCTGTTTCCAGAATGACTTTCACCAGGCGGTCCTTCGGGGGGTCGCCAGCACCTTAGGAGACGACATCATGCAACTTTCCCGTCTTGGCGCAGTCACTGCCGCCGCTGCCATCGCATTCGGCGCGCTGCTCTCTGCGACCGCACCCATCGCCAACGCGGAGAAGATCTCGGAGACGACCATCAAGAGCGAATGCAAGTCGGCCGGTGGGACCTATACCTCGGTGGTCAAAGGTGGCACGCGGTTCTCGACGTGTGACTACAAGGACAACGAGGGCAACGGCTCCCGCGACTACTACGCGAACGGCGAGTACTACTCCACGAGGCCCACATAGGGCTGCAGCCCGGCATAGCCGGCGAGCTGGCTCCGTTGCACGAAGAATGTTCGGTGTCATGCTCTATCCGGATCAGCCGATCGGAGTGCTGATCGAGCGGATCGCGTGGCTGGAGAGCCTCGGGTTCGATCAGGTGTTTCTTCCCGACCACAGCGGCAATCTGAGGAATCGGCGCGGGGTGTGGTTCGACAGCTGGGCGGTGCTCGCCGCCGCGGCGGTGACGACCTCACGCGTCAGACTCGGCGTTATGGTCGCCAACCAGATCCTGCGCCCGCCCGCGCTGCTGGCGAAGCAGGCCGTCACTCTCGACCATATGGCCAACGGGCGGTTTGAGCTCGGTATCGGCGCAGGCATTTTCGCGTGGGACCATCTCAGTGTCGGCGAACAGCCGTGGCCCCCAAGGGAACGCGCGCTCCGATTCAAGGACTATGCCGCCATCGTCGACGGCCTCCTCCATGGCAGCGGTGCGCCATTCTCCTACGCCGGTGAACGTCTGTGGGTGGACGACGTGATACCCGCACCAACACCGCTGCAGTCCCCCCGGCTGCCGATCATCGTCGGCGGTCAACCCCCCACCGTGATCCGTGTCGCCGCCGAGCACGCCGACGTGTGGAACACCCACGGACGTCCCGGCGCCGCCGCCGACGAGGTGCTCACCGCCACCGCAGAACAATCCCGCAGGCTCGACGAGCTTGCCCTCGCCGCCGGGCGCGACCCCGCATCGATCCGGCGGTCGTACACAATCTTCGGCGAGTGGGATCCCCGGGCCGGCCGCTACACATACGAGGACGTGTTCGACAGTTTCGGTGCAATCGGGATTAGCGATTTCGTGCTCGACTGGCCGGACGATGACTATGTGGACACCTTCGAAGCCGCAGCACGCGAGGTACTTCCCGCGAGGCGGCGAGGCGCCTAAGCTAAACTAGAACACGTTTCAGTTCGCCGACCGCCCCACCGGAGGAGCAGGCATGCACACCCCCATCTGCGACGAGCTCAACATCGAGTTCCCGATCTTCGCGTTCACCCACTGCCGTGACGTCGTCGTCGCCGTCAGCAAGGCGGGCGGCTTCGGAGTCCTCGGCGCGGTCGGCTTCACCCCTGAGCAGCTCGAGATCGAACTGAACTGGATCGACGAGAACATCGGCGACCATCCCTACGGCGTCGACATCGTCATCCCGAACAAGTACGAGGGCATGGATGCCACCGACCTGACGCCCGAGGTGCTCAAGAAGCAGCTGAACGCGCTTGTCCCCCAGGAGCACATCGACTTCGCCAAGAAGATTCTTGCCGATCACGGAGTGCCGGTGGACCACAGCGACGACGATGCGCTGCAGCTGCTTGGCTGGACCGAAGCGACCGCGACGCCGCAGGTCGAGGTGGCGCTGAAACACCCGAAGTGCACGCTGATCGCGAACGCGCTCGGCACCCCGCCCGCCGACATGATCAAGCACATCCACGACGAGGGCCGCAAGGTCGCCGCGCTGTGCGGATCGCCGTCGCAGGCGCGCAAGCATGCCGACGCAGGCGTCGACCTCATCATCGCCCAGGGCGGCGAAGCAGGCGGACACTGCGGCGAGGTCGGCTCGATCGTGTTGTGGCCGCAGGTCGTCAAGGAGGTCGCGCCCGTCCCGGTGCTGGCCGCCGGAGGAATCGGCAGCGGCCAGCAGATCGCCGCCGCGCTGGCCCTCGGTGCGCAGGGCGCGTGGACCGGATCGCAGTGGGTGATGGTCGAGGAGTCCGAGCACACCGAGGTCCAACACGCCGCGTATGCCAAAGCCACCAGTCGCGACACCGTGCGCAGCCGGTCGTTCACCGGCAAGCCGGCGCGGATGCTGCGCAACGACTGGACCGAAGCCTGGGAGAACCCGGACAACCCGAAGCCGCTCGGCATGCCGCTGCAATACATGGTGTCCGGCATGGCGGTCGCCGCCACGCACAAATACCCCCACGAGAGCGTCGACGTGGCGTTCAATCCGATCGGACAGGTCGTGGGTCAGTTCACCAAGGTGGAAAAGTCCTCAGCGGTGATCGAGCGCTGGGTCCAGGAGTACCTCGAGGCGACCAACACCCTCAACGAGCTGAACGAGGCGGCTACCGCCTGATTGCGGCGGCCTGCGCCGGCTTTCTGATGGCCGTGCTGTGGATGGACCTGATCTTCGACGCTCAGGTCCTTCGACATCGCGGCGCGCACGAGTTGCCGGAATCGGTGCTCGACTCGATCTCGGCTTATTACCACCGCGCGACGACCACGTCACGGCCGATGAGCTACCTCATCGCGCTCGTCATGCTAACCCTGTTGGGCTCGTTGGGTTTTCGATGGATCCTCGGTGACGACGCGACCTGGGTGCTGACCGCTTCTACCGTGCTCGCCGCCGTGCCGATCCTGCTGGCGTTCGTCCGCACCGTGCCCAACGCGGTCCGGCTCGGTGCCCGTGCCGGGAGCCCGGCAGAACTGTCGCACCTTGCGCGGTCGATCTGCCGAGATCACTTCATATGTCTGACGTTCATGTCGGCGTTTCTTGTGCTGTGGGCGGTGACCGCTTCGCCGACTTGAGCCGGACAACGTTCGGGCCCGGGCTGGTGTGCCCTTCGGCGATTATGTAAGGTGACATACATAGCCGGGTCGGACGAAGGGATCCAACGGTCATGCCCAGCCCCCGCGAGCGGATGGTAATCTCTGCCGCGCTTCTGATCAGGGAACGCGGCGCGCAGCCGACGGCGATCGCCGACGTGCTCGAACACAGCGGCGCCCCGCGCGGCTCGGCCTACCACTACTTTCCTGGTGGCCGCACTCAATTGCTCTGTGAGGCAATCGATTACTCCGGCGAGTATGTGGCGGCCAAGATCGCCAAGGCGGACAGCGGTCTCGACGCTCTCGAGGGGCTTGTCGCGTATTACCGCAAGCAGCTGCTTCGCTCCGACTACCGCGCCGGGTGTCCCGTCGTCGCGGTGACGGTGGAGGCCGGCGACCCCGCTAAGCAGGACCAGGCGACGCCGGTGATCGACCGTGCAGCGGCAGCCTTCACCCGCTGGACCGACCTGATCGCGCAGCGGCTGGTGGCGGACGGCGTATCCGCGGACCGTGCCGACGAACTCGCGATGCTGTCTACGACCGCGATCGAGGGCGCGATCATCGTCGCCCGCGCGTCGCGCGACCTCAAGCCGCTCGACCTCGTCCACGGCCAGCTGCGCGACATGGTGGCGGCCGAGATGTCGGAAAGGAAACCCCGCGATGACTAGCAGGGATGTCGCCGCCGAAGCGGCTCCGCAAGATTGGCAGCAGACCGCGTGCATCTTGTGCGAATGCAACTGCGGCATCGTCGTGCAAGTCGACGGCCGTAACCTCGCCAAGATCCGCGGCGACAAATCCCACCCCGCGTCGCAGGGCTACACCTGCAACAAGGCGTTGCGGCTGGACCACTACCAGAACAACGGCAACCGGCTGACCTCCCCCATGCGCAAACGCCCCGACGGCAGCTACCAGGAAATCGACTGGGACACAGCGATTTCCGAGATCGCCGCGGGCTTCAAGCGCATCGCCGACACCCACGGCGGCGATAAGATCTTCTACTACGGCGGCGGTGGGCAGGGCAACCATCTCGGTGGCGCCTACAGCGGCGCTTTCCTCAAGGTGCTGGGATCGCACTACCGGTCGAACGCGCTCGCACAGGAGAAGACTGGCGAAGCGTGGGTCGACGCTCACCTCTACGGCGGGCACACGCGCGGCGAGTTCGAGCATGCCGAGGTGTCGGTGTTCATCGGAAAGAACCCGTGGATGTCGCAGAGCTTCCCGCGCGCCCGGACCGTCCTCAACGAAATCGCCAAGGATCCCGGCCGCTCGATGATCGTCATCGACCCGGTGATCACCGACACCGCGAAGATGGCCGACATCCACCTTCGGGTGCGGCCGGGAACCGATGCGTGGTGCCTGGCGGCGCTCGCCGCCGTGCTGGCGCAGGAAAACCTGTGCAACGAAGCGTTTCTCGCCGAACACGTCAACGGTGTCGAACCGGTGCGCGACGCGTTGCGGGACGTCCCCATCGGCGAATATGCACTGCGCTGCGGCGTCGACGAAGAACTGATCCGCACCGCGGCACGGCGCATCGCCGGTGCCGACAGTGTCGCGGTATTCGAGGACCTGGGCATCCAGCAGGCGCCCAACAGCACCTTGTGCTCCTATCTGAACAAGCTGCTGTGGATCCTGACCGGCAACTTCGCCAAACGCGGTGGGCAACACCTGCATTCATCGTTCGGGCCGCTCTTCCGTCATACACGCGAGGTCGGCCGGACCCCGGTGTCCGGAGCGCCGATCGTCGGCGGGCTGATACCGAGCAATGCGGTGCCTCAAGAGATCCTGACCGACCATCCCGATCGGTTCCGCGCGATGATCGTGGAAAGCAGCAATCCCGCCCACTCCCTTGCCGATTCCGCGGCGTGCCGGGCGGCGTTCGAGTCACTCGAGCTGATGGTCGTCATCGACGTCGCGATGACGGAGACGGCCAGGCTGGCCACCTATGTGTTGCCTGCGGCGAGTCAGTACGAGAAGTGCGAGGCGACGTTCTTCAATCTCGAGTTCCCGCACAACACATTTCATCTTCGGCATCCGTTGCTCGAGCCGCTCGAGGGCACGCTGCCCGAACCCGAGATCTGGGCGCGGCTGATGCGTGCGCTAGGCGTGATCGACGACACCGAGCTGCGGCCGCTGCGTGAGGCCGCCGAGCAAGGACTGGAAGCGTATGCGCAAGCCTTTCTGACCGGGGTCGGTACAAATCCGGTGTTCACCAAGGCGCTGCCGTTCGTGTTGTACGAAACGCTGGGCCCGACACTGCCCGACGGGCTCGCGGGTGCGGCGGCGCTGTGGGGTCTGGCGCAGAAGGCTGCTATGACGTATCCCGATGCCGTGCGCCGTGCGGGCCACGCCGACGGCAACGCCCTGTTCGAGACGATTCTCGCGAGCCGCTCCGGCGTGATATTCACCGACCACGAGTACGAGGACGACTGGCAGCTGGTCACCCACGCCGACCACAAGATCGCCCTGGATATGCCGGAGATGCTCGGAGAGATTCGCGGGCTGTCCGATCCGCAGGCCGAGCTGACCACGCCCGAGTTCCCCATCGTGCTGTCGGCCGGCGAACGGCGCGCCTACACCGCCAACGACATCTTCCGTGACCCGTCGTGGCGCAAACGCGACGCCGACGGGGCGTTGCGGGTCAGCATCGAGGACGCGCACGCGCTGGGACTGACCGAGGGCGGCCGTGCGCGGATCACCACGGCAGCAGGCAGCGCCGAGGCGAGCGTGGAGATCAGCGAGGCGATGCTGCCCGGGCATGCGTCGTTGCCGAACGGGTTCGGCCTCGACTACATCGACCCCGACGGCCGGGCGACAGTCCCTGGCGTGGCGCCCAATTCGCTCACCTCAACCGAATGGCGCGACGCCTACGCAGGCACACCATGGCACAAACACGTGCCAGCCCGCATCGAGGCCGTGCCGGTGGCGGCGGCCAGCTGATTCACGGAGTCGGTTGGCCGATGCCGAGCATGTTGCCTTCGCTGTCGCGAAACCACGCGGCCTTCTCGCCGGAGCCCTTGCTGGGATAGTTGCCTGCCACGTCCGCGATACCGTCGACGGTCTTCAGGCCTGGTACGTCGACTTTCTCGAAAACGACTCCGCGCCTGCGCAACTCGGCGACCGTGGCCGCCAGATCGTCGACGTCCCAGCCCATTTGCGTGAACGTCCCCGGCGACTCGCCCGCGGATTTGAACAACGCGAATACACCGCTCGCACACTGGTAGAGCAGGCCGCCGGGCCGCTCCTCGCTCGGTTCAAGCCCTAGCTTCTCGGCGTAGAACGCCCGTGCCCGCTGCAGATCCTGGGCGGGCAGCCGGGTGGCGACGCGACCGTCTTTGAGCATCGTCGGTCCTTTCGGTCGTCGATGGCCCGATCGTAACTAGGTGAGAAGCCGCTGTGTGGCCCGTTCCAATACCTGTCGTCGGCTGCGCCCGTCGTGGTCGGCGGCGATGAAGTGGGTTCCGATGGCCAGCGAGAAGGCGAGCATGCCGCGTGCCTCCGCGTCGTCGGGATCGTCGACGAAGGTGCCGATGAGGATGCGCAGGTACTCCATGCGGCGGTTGTCGACGCGTCGTAGGCGCTTGGCAACCGCCCGGTCACGCCGCGCCCAGTCGCGCACGGCCAGATCGATCGGAAGAAGTTCCTTCGAGAAGGTGAGCATGCCTGCCATGCGGACCTTGTCGCGCGCGTCCCCGCCGTGGCCTTCCACGCGCTCGAGGACCTCGTCGGTGCTTCTGTGCTCCCACGCGTCCAGCAGCGCGTCGAGAAACGCCTCACGGCTGCCGAAATGCCAATAGAAACCACCACGGGTGACACCGAGCGCCTTCGCGAGCAGGTCCACGCGCACCGCGTCGGGGCCGCCGGAGGCGAGCGCCTGCAGCCCGGCTTCGATCCACGTGCTCTGCGGTGTGCGGGTCTGGGCGACCATCACGTCTCCCTCTCGATATGGGGCTTGACGCCGATTCTTCGCCAAGCATACACTTTTGTATGTTTGGTTCTGCGTTGCTTGACACTGCCGAGCACGCCGCACGTCCGTGGCGAATTCACGAGATCGCCAAGGACTTCCATGTTCTCGACGTCTGGGCGTTGCCGACGCCCGGCGGCCCCGACGGCTTCCCGCAACTGGTCCGGTTGATGGCAACGTTCGATCCTGCTGAGACATCGCCGGTGGTGCGGGCGCTGTTCTCGATCCGGTGGACGCTGGGCCGCGTGTTCGGTCTCGACGGCCAGGACTCCGGTCTTGGCACGCGGGTAGCTAGCTTGCGTGATCGGCTGCCGACCGATTTGACCGAAACCCCAACAGATTTCGACACGCATCTATTCACGCCCCTGTACGTCACAGATGACGAGTTCGCGATGGAGATCGCGAACCAGACCGTGCACGGCATCCTGCACATCGGCTGGGTGCCAGACGGAGCGGGCGGCTATCGCGGTCAGATGGCCGTGCTCGTGAAGCCCAACGGCGTGCTGGGGGTCGGCTACCTAGCTGCGATCGCCCCATTCCGTCACCTTGTGGTGTATCCGCTGATGATGCGCGCCATCGGACGCGCGTGGCGGCAGTCGGTTGCAGGAGCAGCCTGAACTAGGGCGTCGGCGCGGGCTCGGGTAGCACCGGCGGCGCGGGCTCCGGTGGCAGCGGCGGCGCGGGCTCCGATGGCAGCGGCGGTGTCGGGTTCGCGGGCATGCCCGGCGGCGGGGCCGAATTCGCCGGTCGCTGGCTGAGTAGGAGCAAGGCGTCACGCCCGCTGATTTCCTGGGTTTGGTACGCATGCCAAAGGTCGCGAAGGTACGACCCGCTGCCCTGCGGAGTAGGAGTGTCGGTGGTGCCCGGCGGCAGATTCTCGGGGCTCAACAGGTGCGGCACGCCGTCGGACGTCGTTGCCGGAGCGGCGGCGGCCTGCACAGTTCCGTCCGGCGCAGGTCCCGGCGCAGGGGCGGGAGGCGGAATGGCGGGGTCGGCCGGCGCTGCGGCGGGCTCAGCAGGTGGCGCCGGGGCAAGCCAAGGAAGCCACGGAAACGGATTGGGAGGCGCGGGCGCGGGCGCCGGCTCAGGTGCGGGCGCGGGAGGGGCGGGGTCGGCCACTGCCGGCGGCGCACTGAAACTCAACGCCGCAACGATGCCTAGCGCCCCCGACACCACGGTCAGCGCCGTCCTCTCACGATCGATCCTCACCGATGCCCCCTTCCCCTTTCCTGCCGTGAGCCGTGCTACTCGGTGATTCAGCCTCGGCCGCAAAATTGTTACATCTGTGGTTGATGTGGCGAAGCAGTTATTAGAATTCGGCATTAAAGAACACGTTTCACTTGGAGTTTGATGTAACCCGCCGCACCACCCCCCATCTGTGGTGTAGCAATGCGAAGGGGGCACTAGACAACGTCATGTGAGGAGCGCATCTATGCCGTCGCCGGACCTCCCACCCGGGTTCGATTTCACGGATCCCGATATCTACGCCGAACGGCTGCCAATCGAGGAGTTGGCGCACATGCGCAAGGTCGCGCCCATCTGGTGGAACGAACAGCCGAAGGGTGTCGGCTGTTTCGACGACGACGGCTTTTGGGTGCTGACCAAGCACAAAGACGTCAAAGAAGTGTCGCTGCGCAGCGACATCTTCTCCAGCAATGCAAAGACCGCGCTGCCGCGCTACCGCGAGGGCGCCGACCCCGAGTCGCTCGAGAGGGGCAAGGTCGTTCTACTCAACCAGGACGCCCCGCACCACACCCACCTGCGCAAGATCATCTCGCGGGCGTTCACTCCCCGCGCCATCGAGCGGCTGCGCGACGAGCTCAACGAGCGGGCAAAGAACATCGTCAAGGCGGCCACCGCCGAGGGCTCGGGCGACTTCGTCGAACAGGTGTCCTGCGAGCTTCCGCTGCAGGCGATCGCGGGATTGATGGGTGTCCCCCAGGACGAGCGCAAGAAGCTTTTCGACTGGTCGAATCAGATGGTCGGCGACCAGGACCCGGAATTCGCCAACAATGACCCGATGGCCGCCTCGATCGAGCTGATCATGTACGGGATGCAGATGGCTGCAGAACGCGCCAAGAACCCCGGCGAGGATCTCGTGACCAAGCTGGTGCAGGCGGACGTCGAAGGTCACAAGCTCACCGACGACGAGTTCGGCTTCTTCGTCATCCTGCTTGCCGTCGCGGGCAACGAGACGACGCGCAACTCGATCACTCAAGGCATGATGGCGTTCACCGAATTTCCGGACCAGTGGGAGCTGTTCAAGAAGGAACGGCCGGCCACCGCCGCCGATGAGATCGTCCGCTGGGCCACCCCGGTCACCTCGTTCCAGCGCACCGCGCTCGAAGACACCGAGTTGTCAGGCGTGAAGATCAAGAAGGGTCAACGGGTGGTGATGTTTTACCGCTCCGCGAACTTCGATGAAGACGTTTTCGACGATCCGTTCAGGTTCAACATCCTGCGAGATCCAAACCCGCACGTGGGTTTTGGCGGCACCGGCGCGCACTATTGCGTCGGTGCGAACCTGGCACGGATGACGATCGATCTGATCTTCAACGCGATCGCCGACGAGATGCCCAATCTCACACCGATTTCGCAGCCGGAGCGGCTACGGTCGGGCTGGCTGAACGGCATTAAACACTGGCAGGTCGACTATCTCGGCCGGTCGAAACAGCCGGTCGCGCAGTCGTCGGGTAGTCGATGATCGAGCGCCAGTAGTCCTCTGGTATCTCGTCGCCTGTCCGCAGCACCATCGCAAGGCCGGTGGCCATCGCGATGCCGAGCAACCCGAGCCACAGTCCGGCCAGGCCGATGATCGCCCAGCACACCGCGGTCAGCGTCGGCCACGGTGACACCACAACAAGCACGGGCGCGAAGAAGAAGCCCGCGCCGATGTACCAGGCCGACCCGGCGCGGTCCGAGATCAGCACGAAACGCAGCCACCGGGGGATGTTCTGCTCGGTCCTCATTCCTCGACTCTCCCCCTACCCTGCGGGTGGGAGGTGCCCCCACCTCGCTCCGGTCCTCGCTCGTTCCTCGCTGCGATCCTCACTCGTTGTCGTCTTCGGTCATGTCTCCACGGTGCCGCGGCCAGGTAAGCGGCGCAATTACCTGAGAGGTAGTGGCTGCGGTCCCCCGGTGTGCGCAACACTGGGCGCGTGACCAGCGTCGCCCAAGTCCAGAGCCCACCCTTCGGCTCGCTGATGCGTCAGTGGCGGCAGCGCCGCCGGCTGTCGCAACTCGATCTCGCGATCGAGGCCGACGTGTCGGCCCGCCACGTCAGTTTCATCGAGACCGGCCGGTCGGCTCCCAGCCGTGAGATGGTGTTGCGGCTCGCGGGCGTGCTCGACGTGCCGCTGCGCGAACAGAACCAACTGCTGATGGCAGCCGGGCTGGCGCCGGTCTACCGCGAGCGCTCACTCGCCGATCCCGACATGGCGGCCGTGCGGGAAGGCGTCGAGCGAGTTCTCAACGCCTACAACCCATTTCCGTGCGTGGTGGTCGACCGCGGCTGGCAGCTCGTGCATGCCAACGCCGGTGCCGCGGTGCTGCTCGACGGCGTGGCACCGCATCTTCTGGAGCGGCCGAACGCGCTGCGCATCGCGGTGCATCCCGAAGGGTTGGCGCCGCGCATCCGCAACCTCGGGCAGTGGCGTCATCACCTGATCGAACGGCTGCGGCGCGAGGCGGCCGTGAGCGGCTCGGCCGAGCTGTCGGCGCTGCTGGCCGAGATCGAGTCGTATCCGGGCGGTTTGGACCCGACGCGCGATCTCGGCGGCGTCGCGGTTCCCCTCGAGCTTTACACGTCCGACGGAAAGCTATTGACGTTCCTGAGTACCGTCACGACGTTTGGCACCGCGTTGGATCTCACCGCCGCAGAGCTCAGCATCGAGGCGTTCCTTCCCGCCGACGAGGCGACGGCTTCGGCACTGCGCGGGTAAAACACCCGTGGGAGCGGCCAAAAATCAATAGAGTCTGGCGACATGCAGACCCGACACATAGCGGTGGCCGCTGCGGTGCTCGTTGTGGGATTGGCCGGCTGCGGTGGGCAGCCAGCAGCACTCGGCGGCACCACCGCGAAGGTGACCATCGATGGCAAGGACACCGGCAATCCGCACGCGGTGAGGTGCTCCCAAACGGGGTGGGCGTGGACCATCGAAACCGCGGGCAAGGACAAGGGTTTCACCGCCGTGCTCGGCACCGGGGACAAGGTGGCCGTCAAATCGGTCGACTTCCGTGACTTCGCGGGCTTTTCCGGCACCACCTGGGGCGACATCGGCAAGGCCGAGGTGACCGGTGTCGGCGGGAAGTACACGATCACCGGCTCCGCCGACGGAAACTTCACCGATAACCCGAGCAAGGACGTCACCGCGACCTTCCGGATCGAAGCAAACTGCTGAGTGGCGCACCCATTCCGTCGCGCGATTGAAGCACGTGATCTCGAGGCGGCCGTCGCCCTGCTACGGGAAGACGTGGTCTTTCGGAGCCCAGTCGTCTTCAAGCCGTACCACGGTCGCGAGGCGCTGCGCCTGATACTTCAGGCTGTCCTGGCGGTGTTCGAAGACTTCCACTATGTGCGCGAGATCGGCGCCGACGACGCCCGCGATCACGCCCTCATGTTCGAGGCGCGCGTCGGCGATAAGCGCATCGAGGGATGTGACTTCATCCGGCTCGATCAGGACGGCGCGATCAGCGAGTTCACGGTGATGGTGCGCCCGATGTCGGGCATGCTCGCACTCGCCGAGGCGATGAAGGTGCAGCTCTCGGCGTTGGAGTAACTGGTCAGACCACTTGACCTCTGGCCAATTGCCTGGCAGGCTTGGCTGCATGGCCTTGCACCCGGTGAACCGCCGCTCCGTGCCCGAGGACGTCTTCGAGCAGATCGTTGCCGAGGTGCTCAGCGGTGACATGAAGCCCGGTGAGGCCCTGCCCAGCGAGCGCCGCCTGGCCGAGGTCCTCGGGGTCTCCCGCCCGGCCGTCCGCGAAGCGCTCAAGCGGCTCACCGCCGCGGGTCTGGTGGAGGTGCGTCAGGGGGGCGCCACTACCGTGCGCGACTTCCACCGGCATGCGGGACTCGACCTGCTGCCCCGGTTACTGATCCGCGATGGCGAGCTCGATCTCTCGGTGGTGCGCAGCATCCTCGAAACCCGGCTGCACAACGGACCCAAGGTTGCCGAGCTAGCGGCCCGGCGCCGGCGCCCGGAACTCTCCGCACAGTTCGACGACGTGCTGCAGAAGCTGGCGGCCGAGGGCGACCCGGTGGAGCAGCAGCGCCTCGCGCTGACGTTCTGGGATCACGTCGTCGATGGCGCCGACTCGATCGCGTTCCGGCTGATGTACAACACGCTTCGCGCCACCTATGAGCCCGCACTCGCCGCGCTGGCCACTGTGATGGCCGACGAGGTGGGCCGGCCTGCGGCCTACCGCGAACTCGCCGACGCGATCATCACCGGTGATCCCACGCGGGCGAGCAAAGCCGCGCACGATCTGCTCGAGCCCGCGACCACCGGGCTGCTGACCGCGATCGACACCTTGGAGGAACAACGATGACCACCGTGACCGAGCGCCCAACCCGAAAGGGGTTCACGCTCGCCGACGCAAGCCGTGAATTCTGGAAACAACCGTCCCCCTGGATGATTGGCGCGACGTTTGTCGTCGCGCTGACCGCGCGCCTCAATGTTGGCGACTGGCAGATCACTGATGCGCTCGTGCCGATCGTGATGATCGCGTTGTTCCCGCTAGTCGAGTGGATCATCCACGTGTGCATTCTACATTGGCGCCCAAAGCATCTCGGTAAGCTCACCATCGATCCATTGCTCGCCCGGGAACACCGGGCACACCACACGGACCCACGGAACGTTCGGTTGATATTCATCCCGTGGAAGTCGCTCGCGTTCTGGGTGCTTCCGCTCGCTGTTGCCGTTGCGCTGTTGGCATTTCCGCGGCTCGGGATGGGACTTACCTACCTGGTGTTTCTGTCAGCGCTGGGGCTGGGTTACGAGTGGACCCACTACCTCATCCACAGCAACTACAAGCCCAAAACCCGTGTCTATCGCGCTATCTGGCGCAACCACCGCAATCACCACTACAAGAACGAGCACTACTGGTTCACGGTGACCAGCTCGGGTACCGCCGACCGGGTGCTCGGCACGTACCCCGATCCTGCCACCGTCGCAACGTCACCGACCGCGAAGAACCTGCACGCTACTGCTGAACGATGATCGGGTCCCCGATGTGCACGGTGTCGTAATACCAGGCCGCGTTGTCGGGGCCCAGATTGATACAACCGTGGCTGACGTTCGAATTACCTTGTGAGCCCACCGACCACGGGGCGGAGTGCACATAGATGCCGCCCCACGTGACGCGCACGGCGTCGTTGACGGTGAGCTTGTAGCCCTCCGGGTCGCTCAGCGGAATGCCGATGGTCCGTGAATCCATCACCACGACCGACTGCTTCTCAAGCGCCGCGAACGTTCCAACCGGTGTTGGGAACCTGGACTTACCCATCGATGCGGGCATCTGGCGCACCACCTGACCGTCAATGCTGACGGTGAAGGTATGCGCGTCGATGTCGGCCACCCCCACTGTGGCGGCGCCCGTCTCGAATGACGTTTTCGCGCCACCCGCCGTCACGATGATGTTCGAGTGAGCGGGCCAGAATCCGGTCGGATTCCATTGCACGACACGGTCATTGAGCCAAGTAAACGAACCGGCAGGGATGGCGGAGGAGGTGAACGAGATGGTGCGCTCGGCGGCGGCGCGGTTGCTGATCGACTGCGCGAAGGTCACGGTCACCGGCATCGCGACACCCACCTTCTGGCCCTGCGCCGGTTGAATGTTCACAACGTCGGTCGGCGCGGTGACAGCGGCCGAACCGGTGGCGACGGATCCCGCAGTCGCGATCACTGCAATGCCCGCCACGACAAGCACATTGCGAACGGCTCTACGCACAGTCTGCATTCCTCCGAGATGGGCTGTCAGCACACCGCAATCGTATCGGGTCAGCTCCGAATACCCGGGTAACCGCAAGTCAGAGCCCCCGTGCGCATGTCGCGCTACAGCACGGTCGCCACTGCGCGATTGATTACCAGCAACGTGTAGCCAAGCATGAGCGCACCACCGGCCAGCACACAAATGTTCATCACGACAGTCGCCGTTCCGACGGTGTCGGGGTCGAGAAAGTAGTACGGGGCACGGCGGCCCGCGTTGTTGAGCACAACCAGTGCCAGTGCCAGGTATGCCGTCGGGTAGGCGAGCCAGGCCACCGGCTGCCACCAGCGGACCTGCGCTTGATCCCGCCCGACAAGCAGCCAGTCGGTCAGTGCCAGCACCGGCACGACGACGTGTAGCAGCATGTTGGCCGGTGTGTAGCCCATGCTGTAACCCGTCAGGAACAGATTCCAGATGACGCCGGCGATGAGCACGTACAGCACCACGGCGCCCCGGATACCGACCCTGGCATCCGCGCGGGGCCGGGCGAGGGTCCACAGGTAGTACGCCGCGGCGAGCACGTTGACCTGATATGTGAACGTGCTCAGCCGCCACAGCAGACCTGAGCGAGTCGATGTCGCGACGGCGACCAGCGCAAGCAGAACGGCCAGCACGATCGCGACCCGAAGCGTCACTCGC
>DASRJA010000446.1:0-2403 GCA_035649695.1 Mycobacterium sp.
GCACCCGATCATTCTCTAACTTGAGGCGGACACTATCTGAGTTAACTTTCAGGGTGTCTTGGGCTTCTGCGACAGCTGCCCCGTACTGTGCCGAAAGCGCAACGAACAACACCGCTAGCCAGATGTTGGTCTTCATCTCAACCTCCTGTGCAACAACAGTAGAACAACACGCCTAACGCCCGGCGTCAGCGGCGGCGCGGACCGCCGTCCGCTGGGATCCGTTGTTGGGCGGCCTTGTGCCTCCTTGCTGGCAGTCACTCAGCCTTCTCTGTCTATCGCCCAGCTGCATACGGGACCGTCGCTACTCGGGGGTCGTTGGCCCTTGCCCGGAATGCATCGTCATTTGTGAATGCCGCAAAGATGAACGGCTGTGATTCGAGGAACTCTGCGAGATCGCGCAACGTTAGACCAAGCTCGGCCACGCGACCCTCGTCCACGAATATCTGGCAATTCTCCGGGTCGAAGGACGTGATGAGCTTCTTGGCCTGTGGATCGAATCTCTGATGCAACAGGTCGACGAGGTCAGGCACGAAGTGGCGCCGATCCGATGACGGTGGCTCCGGTGGCATGCCGTGATCGGCGGTCACCGCGAGCAGATAATCATTCCCGACCTCTGCCTCCAACGCGCCCAGCAGCCGCGCCAATTGGAGATCCATTTCTACAAGCGTGACGCGGAGCTCTTCGGAATCAGGGCCGTACTTGTGGCCCACAAAATCGGCGCCCTTGTAGTTCATGAGAATCAAATCCGGGACGCCGTCCACACCCACTCGTTCGCGGGCGATCATCGTGGACATCGCATCGACTTCGAATGCCGGAAACAGTGCCGAGTATCGCACCGCGATGGGCGAGTCGATTCGATGGCCCATCCACTCGGCGCTGGCTGCCCACAGATCGCTCGCGTTGCGGTCCTTGAGGTACTCCGGCAGCCGAAAGCACGTGGCGCTCGACTTCCAGTGGCCGTCCTCCTGGTCGTAGCTGGCGAGTACGACGTTGGTGCCATTGAACTGGCACGCCCCATGCCCGGCGAGAGGCGTGGCCGCTCTGTCGATGCTGCCCTGCGCCAGGATGATCGCCCGGCCCGCCGTGGCGAGCTGCCACACGTCAGCCAGAGTCAGTGCCATCAGATCCTTCGGTGCCGTACCGGCGAAGAGGTCTTGCCGCCGCCCGTTCCTGAAGTCATACAGGCTGACGCCCGTGATTCCGTGCACACTCGGATCGGCCCCCGTCGCGATGGTCGAGTGCCCTACGGCGGTGTTCGTCGGCAGGATGCTGACCTCTGCGTTGCTGAACCAAGCCCCGCGCTGGCGCAAGGCGGTGAACGTAGGCATCAGTGTGGCGTAACGGTCGAAGTAGTCCCGACGCATCCCATCCAGGACGAGCAGCATGACCGCACGCGGGCGGACGAAATCATTTCGGAACACCGGCAGCACGCGACCGGTCGCCGTGGGGGGCATCCGCACGCCGAGTGCAGCCGCGAGCGTTGGAGCGACGTCCTGCTGTGTGGCCGGCCCCGAGTACACTCCGCCCTTCACCGCAGGGCCAGCGAACATCACCGGAATCGAAACGTCATACGGCCACGGTGAGCCGTGCATGTACGTGTAGTTCGTGTCAGGCCGGGTTATGAAATCTCCCTCGCGTGGCACGACCAAGAGCTGACCGGTTCGTCCGGGATAGTACGCCCGGGCCCACATCTCGAGAAAGCGCTGTCGCGTCGCTGGCGCCGAAGTATCGTCCGGCACAGTGCGAACGCCCGAAGACACGCAGCCACTTAGAGCCAGCGCCAGTACGAGCACGACTGTGCTGCGACAGCTTGGTAGCTTCAACCAGCGGCCAGGGGTGCCCTTCGTTCTCATGGCTACTCGAGCTTCCAGTAGTTGCCTGCCCCGGTGCGGCAGCTTGGTACAAACCGGGTACAAGGGTAACAGAACAAACCGGGAACAAGGGTGACACCACTACGCTGGGGAGATCAACGGAGGTTGATCGATGCCCTGGCTGGAGACCGCACCCGTGCAGCAACGCGAACGCTTCATTCACGATCGCCGACTGAACCTCTACACCATGACCGAGCTGTGCGCGCGCTACGGCGTCAGCCGCAAGACGGGTTACAAGTGGCTGGGCCGTTTCGACGCCGGTGGACGCCAGGGGCTGCAGGACCGCAGCCGCGCGCCCCGGCATTGTCCGCATCGCATCGCGGAGGAGACGGCGCGACTCATCTGCGCCGCGCGGCGCGGGCACCCGAGCTGGGGACCCGACAAGCTTCTGGACTGGCTCGCGCCCCGGCATCCGGGGGTCGACTGGCCGGCCGTGAGCACGGCCGGTGATCTCCTGGCGCGACGCGGCCTGGTCAAGAAACGGCGGCGCCGGCGGCACTACGAGCACCCCGGCGTCGTCCCGCCGACCACC
>DASRJA010000447.1:0-11110 GCA_035649695.1 Mycobacterium sp.
CGCCTGCCCGCGTTGCGGCCCGACCAGCTGGTGATCCTCGGTCCGCGCGACGACGCGTGGCGGCGGCAGTTCAACGTCGGCACGCTCGCCGATTCCCGGGTGTGGCTGGCCCCGCTCGCCGAGGTCGCCGACGACCCCGCCGGCACCGGGCGTCAGGCCATCGAGCAGCTGACGAAGCACGTGGACCGGTGGTGGCTGCACATCGACCTCGACGTGCTCGACCCCGTCGAGTTTCCCGCCCAGGGATTGCCCGACGTCGCGGACGAACCGGGCGGCCTGACCTGGGATCAGCTCACCGACCTGGTCTCGGCCCTGTTCACCAGACCGGGGTCGTGCGTCGGCGGCAGCCTTGCGATCTACGACCCGGACCAGGACGCCGACGGCACAGGCGCTGCGCAGATCGTCGCCTTCATCCGAAACGTGCTGGTACGTCCGACAATAAGCCCCTAGGAGCCCGGTGGCCGAACCGATCGACGAGCATTTCACCGCGACCATTTCTGCACTCAGCGGATCCGCGGCCGAACGCTCCCACGAGGATGCGCTGCGCGACGGATCCAGGCTGACCGTGGGCGAGTGTCTGGCGTTGTTCGACGCGCAACTCGGCAGCCGGCACCTCGACCTGGCCGCCCGCTGGTTACGGTCAAAGGGCAAGGGCTACTACACGATTGGGTCCTCGGGGCACGAAGGGAACGCCGCCCTCGCCGCGGCGCTGCGGCCCACCGATCCGGCGTTGCTGCACTATCGCTCCGGCGGTTTCTTTCTAGCCCGCGCCGCCCAGGTCGGCGGACGTGACCCGTTGCGGGACGTGCTGCTCGGGCTGGTGGCGGCGACCGATGAGCCGATCGGGGGCGGGCGGCACAAGGTGTTCGGCCGCCGCGACCTGAACATCATTCCGCAGACCTCGACCATCGCATCGCACCTTCCGCGGGCTGTCGGCGTCGCGTTCTCCATCGCACGCACAAGGAAATTGGGCGTGGCCTGCCCATGGCCGGACGACGCTGTGACCGTGTGTAGTTTCGGCGACGCGTCGGTGAACCACTCGACCGCCGTCGGCGCCATCAACACCGCGCTGCACTCGGCATATCAGGGCGTTCCGATGCCGTTGTTGCTGGTCTGCGAGGACAACGGGATCGGCATCAGCGTCAAGACGCCACGACGGTGGATTGAACACACTTACGGAAACCGTGACGGACTACAGTATTTCGATGCCGACGGCTGGGATTCGGCGGCGACGTTCGACGCCGCATCTGCCGCTGCTGCGTGGGTGCGTGCACACCGACGGCCTGCGTTCCTGCATCTGCGGATGGTTCGGCTGATGGGACATGCCGGTTCGGACTATGAACCGGCCTATCGTCGTCCCGACGAGATCACCGCCGATTTCGACCGGGATCCGGTGCTGTGCACCGCGAAAGCGTTGATCGACGCCGGTGCGCTGACTCCCGAACAGGCACTGGACCGTTATGAGGCCAAGCGTGCCAACGTGATTGAGCTCGCAGGTGAGGTCGCGGACCTGCCGCAGCTCGACACCGCTGCGGCGGTGATGAAGCCTCTACAGGACGTCCTCGAGGACGCCGTCGCTGCGGCCCCCGCGTCGCTGGCCGCGACAGTGCGGTCCGGTGAGCCTGACGCGCCGCTGACGCTTGCACTCGCGATCAACCGTGCGCTGCATGACATCCTGGACCGCTACCCGGAGGCGATGATCTTCGGCGAGGATGTCGCGCGCAAGGGCGGCGTGTACGGCGTCACTCGTGGCCTGCTCGGCAAGACGAGTTCGGCACAGGTGTTCGACACGCTCCTCGATGAGCAGGCAATCCTCGGCCTGGCGCTCGGCGCAGGGGTTTCTGGGCTGCTGCCAATTCCGGAAATCCAGTACCTGGCCTACGTTCACAACGCCGCGGACCAGATCCGCGGCGAGGGTGCGACGTTGCAGTTCTTCTCCAACCGGCAATACCGAAATCCGATGGTGGTTCGGGTGGCCGGCTACGGATACCAGAAAGGCTTCGGCGGGCACTTCCACAACGACGACTCCATCGCGGCGCTGCGCGACATTCCAGGACTCGTGATTGCGTCGCCCGCGCGGCCAGACGATGCCGCGGCGATGCTCCATACCTGCGCGGCTGCAGCGAACGCGGCCGGTGTCGTGTGCGTCTTCCTCGAACCGATCGCGCTATACCACACCCGCGATCTGTATCAGGAGGGCGACGACGGCTGGCTCGCGGCGTATCCGGTCGAAGGCGTGCCGATCGGCCGGGCGCGCACCTATGGCGAAGGGACGGACCTGACGATCCTCACGTTCGGCAACGGGCTACGGATGAGCCTGCGGGTGGCCCGGAAGCTGGAATCTCTGGGGGTGCGGGCGCGTGTCGTCGACCTGCGGTGGCTGGCACCGCTGCCGGTGTCCGACATGATTCGCGAGGCCAGCGCCACCGGACGAGTGCTGATCGTCGACGAGACCCGCGCTACCGGTGGAGTGGGAGAAGGCGTGCTCGCCGAGCTGCTCGAGCACGGGTACACCGGCGCTGTGGATCGGGTGGCCAGCAGCGACAGCTTCATCCCGCTGGGTGACGCCGCCTTGCAGGTATTGCTCTCGGAGGACACCATCGAAGCCGCAGCGATCAAACTGGCCGGTCCGGGCGCTTGATAGCTTGAGCGCATGAGCGTTGCCCCGGATGCCGCCCGGCCGCTGGACGGGGTGCGGATCGTCGAGATCTCGAGCTTCGTCGCGGTGCCGTTGGCGGGGATGACGCTGGGCCAGCTCGGGGCCCAGGTGATCCGCGTCGACCCGATCGGCGGCGCCGCCGACTACCACCGCTGGCCGGTCACGGGCGACGGCGAGAGCATCTACTGGGCGGGCCTGAACAAAGGCAAGCGCTCCGTGGCGGCCGACTTTCGCTCGGACGAAGGCCAGGACCTCGTGCAGCGGCTGATCGTCGACAGCGGGGTTCTGATCACGAATGTCGCCGGACGGCAATGGCATTCGTACGAGACGCTGACCCGGCTGCGGCCCGACCTGATTCATGTCGAAGTGTCCGGTCGCGCCGACGGCGGTACGGGCGTGGACTACACCGTCAACGCGGGCATCGGGTTTCCAATGGTCACAGGCCCCGCCGAGCTCGCGACACCGGTGAATCACGTTCTGCCCGCGTGGGACGTCGCGTGCGGGATTTACGCGGCGCTGGCCGTCGTCACCGCGTTGCGGCATCGCGACGCCACGGGGCAGGGTCAGCAGATCAGCATTCCGCTGGAGAATGTGGCGCTGGCCACCGCCGGCAATCTCAGCCTCTTCACCGAAGTCATGGTCAACGGCACCGCGCGCGAGCGCATCGGCAACTCGGTGTACGGCCAATACGGCCAGGACTTCACCAGTAGCGACGGCGTGTCGTTCATGATCGTTGCACTGACGGGACGGCACTTCCGCGACCTGACCGAGCTCACTGGAACAACGAAAGCCGTTGCCGCGCTGGCTGACACACTCGGCGCCGACTTCACCGACGAGGGCGAGCGGTTCCGCCATCGTGACGCGCTGTCCGGCTTGTTCGCCGAGTGGTTTTCGCAACACAGTGCCGTGGAGGTCAGCGCGGGGTTGTCCGCGACCTCGGTGTTGTGGGAGCGCTACCGCACTTTCTCCGATGTGGTCACCGAAGGGCGACTGACTGGCAACCCGATGTTCAGCTCTCTTGACCAGCCCCGGATCGGGCAGTACCTGGCGCCCGGGCTGCCGATGGAGATCGACGGCGAGTACCCGCCGGCAGTCGCTGCGCCGGCGCTCGGCGATGACACCACCGCGGTGCTCGGCGAATGGCTGGGCATGTCTGCGGACGAGATCGGCCGGCTCACGGATTCGGGCACAGTGGCGTGAGCGCGCTGCTCAAGCTGCTCGACCTGAAGCCGGGCGCGGACGCGGATACGTGGCTCGGTCCCGCCAGCGGTCCGGCCGGAAAGCGTGCCTACGGAGGGCAATTCGTCGCGCAGAGCCTCGCCGCGGCTCTAAACACGGTCGACGCTGACCGGCCGCCGACCAACCTGCATCTGCAGTTTCTGCGCGGCGGCGAGGCCGGCGACCCGATCGAATACACGGTGACCCGGGTGTTCGACGGCAGGACTGCCGCCGCGCGCCGCGTCGACTCGCATCAGGACGGGCGCCTGCTCACGACCGCCTCGGTGTCGTTCGCCGCCGAGCTTCCCGGCCTCCAACACGGGCACCGGGCCGCCATGCCGGGCGATCCCGACTCGCTGCCGCGCACCGGGCCGGCCGGACCTGCGCCGTCGATGCCGTTGAACGAGCTGGACATCAGGATCGACGATGACATCTCGACTGGCGCGTTCGTGCGGCGATTGTGGTGGCGGGCAACGGTTCCGTTGCCTGACGATCCGACAGTCCACACGTTGGTCGCGGCGTACGTCACCGACGTCTACATGATCGACCCTGCGCTGCAAGTGCACGGCCATTCGATGAAAGCCCGCACCCATCGCAGTGGCACCACCGACTCGGCGATCTGGTTCCATCGCCCCGTTCGCGCCGACGAATGGAATCTGCTGGAGTGCCGCTCACCGGCTGCGGCGCGCGGCCGCGGTGTCGTCACCGCAAGCCTGATCCGCGCCGACGGCGCCATCGCGGCGACCTTGACCCAGGAAGGGCTTATCGCCGAGCGTTAGGCGCCTTCGGACCGTCGAGACGAGTTGGGTCAGCAGCACACCGACGATGATGGACGCGATGACGCCCAACAGCGGGTGACCATCGAACAGCGGGTACACCTGGTAATGCGTCAGGTAGATGTACAGCGACGCCTCCGCGATGACCCCGGCGACGACGGTGGCCGCGGGCGGGCAGCGCAGCGCGGGTAGCCAGATCAGCAGGGCAAACCCGGCCAGCACCAACATCTCTCGTTCAGTGCGGTCGAAGTAGCCGTGCAGGCCGATGATCAGCACGACGGTCACCGCCGCACGCTGCAGCGCGGTCGACGCCTTGGCCGCGGCCCAGCCCGCCGCGAAGAACCAGAAGGCCAGCACGGTGAACCATGCGTCGCGGCCGAGGTGCAGTCCAAGGACGTCGTACCGCAGCGCCAGTCCGGCGGCCAGGAACGCCACCGCGACAGCGAACGGCCACTGCCGTTCCCACCGGTCGACGAGCGGCAGCCAGCAGAGTACGGCCAGCGCCACGAGAGTCCACACCAGGACTTCGACGAACCACAGTCGGCCTGCGGTCATGCTGTCGTGCGGGCCAAGGAACTTGTTGGCCAGCAACAGATTCGTGGGGGCATAGTCGTCGGTGATCATCAGCGCGATCACGATCCACGCCACCGATGGTGCCGCGATCCACGCGATGGTATTGCGCAGATGCCGCACCCGATCGGTTCGGGGCACCGGCGTGAGGCAGAACCGGCCGAAGTTGTATCCCGCGATGCCCAGCAGGAGATGTGCGCCGCCCCACAGTTCGAACAGCCCGGCGTGCGATCCGACGATGAGCAGGATCGCGGCGGCGCGCAAAGCGACGCTGGTCTCCAGCGTCGCGCCCCACCACGGCCACCGCCGTCGCAACGGTTTGGGCGTGGCCTCCAGCTCGCGCACAGACAGTCGCTGCCAGTCTGCGGGCAACCGGCCCAGCGCGCGTTCCAGCCGGACCGACATTGTCACGTAGGACAGCGAATTGCCGCCCAGGTCGACAAAGCTGGCGTCGGGGTCGATGCTGTCAGTATCGATCTGGAGAACGTCGGCGAACAGCTCGCGGAGACCAATCACATTGGGCTCGTTGGTGTTCGACGTGTGTGCGAGGTCGCGCACCGCTTGGTAGTCCGGCTTGCCTGACGGCAGAATTGGCAGCTCCGCGACCGTGACGGCCTTCACCGCATCGGCAGGCACACCGGCAGCGGCCGCGGTGACGCGTTGAACCTCGGCCTCGTCGTGAGCGGCAGCGGCCACCGCGAGCCGGTCGTCGACATCGGTGCAGAACGCTGTGACACCGTGCTCCCGCAGGTTCGCCTCGACGCGTTGGAGGTCGATCCGCAGCCCGTACATCTTGACGAATCGGCTTCGGCGGCCGATCACTTCGTACAGCCCATCGGGTCCGCGGCGGGCGATGTCTCCGGTGTGCAGCGCGTCGACGGTCTTGCCGAGCGCGAGATCGGCGGCCCGGTGTGCGTAGCCCATCATCACGTTGGGGCCGCGGTACACCAGCTCGCCATTCGGTTCGATCGTGAACGCGCCGCCGGGGATTGGCCTGCCGATCGCGGCGGGGTGCGACGAGGCGAGTTGCGGTGGCAGATAGGACATTCGCGCTGTGGCTTCCGTCGCCCCGTACATGACGAACAAGTCCCAGCCCTGTTGCCGACCGAGGTCCGCGAACAGCTTCACGCGCTCGGGCGGCATCCGGCCGCCGGCCTGGGTGACGTACCGTAGATGCGGCAGGTCCAAGGCGTCGGCGCCGATGTGCTCCAGCATTTCGAAGGTGTAGGGGACGCCGGCGAACGCAGTCCCGCCGTGTCTGCGGAAAAGCTCCCAGAACTCGTCGTCGATGACGGACCGGTCGGTGAGGATCAGGCCGGCGCCGCGCAGCAGGTGGCTGTGGATCACCGAGAGGCCGTAGCAGTACGACATCGGCAGGGTGGTTGCGGCCCTGTCGGTTTCGCGGATGTCGAGATATTCGGCGATGGCCGCGGCGTTGGACACCAGATTGCCGTAGGACAGCCGCACCAGCTTGGGTGAGCCGGTGGTGCCGGAGGTGGACAGCAACAGCGCGAGGTCGTCGTGCAATCGGTCGCGTCGGCCGCCGCCGTGAATTCCGTTGGCATCGATCACCACATCGGGCGTATACGTCTGCGTGATCGCGGCGTGGTCGCGTCCGGCGGAGACGGGCAAGACCACGTGGCCGCCCGAAAACGCCGCCAGATAGTGCACCAAAGTGCCCAAGTCATTGCGAGTTTCGAGCAACACCAGGCGGCGAGGCCCGCCGAGTTCTCGCGCGGTGTCAGCGACGAGGTCCGCGAGTTCGTGATATGTGACCTGCTGGGTGTCGGTCAGCACCGCCACGTTGTCGTCGTAGCGGCGCAAGTGGTCGAGGAGTCGGCAGCTCATTCGAGCACGATCCCGGTGCCCACCACCTCGATCCGCACCTTGGCGTCGATGGGCGGTGGGTTGAGGCTGTGCTGGCGGACGATGAGCGGGGCGGCGTCGCCGGCCGGGTCGATCGTCAACAACACATCGTGGCCGAGGAACTCGGTGGCGATCACCGTCCCTACGCCGTCGAGGTGTTCACTGTCGGAAACCACCGTCGCGACAAGCTGTTCGGGTCGCAGCACGAGGGTGGTGGGTCCGTCGGCGGCCGAGCCCTGCACGGGGATGCGGCCGAGTGCGCAGTCGGCGACCCCCGATGCGACCGTGCATGGCAGGGAAATGCAGTCGCCGAGGAACTCGGCGGTGAAGCGGTCGACGGGTTCCCGGTACACCTGCTGCGGACGACCGACCTGCGTGAACCGGCCGTCGCGCATGACCGCCACCTGATCCGCGATCGATAGCGCCTCTTCCTGGTCGTGAGTCACCAAAAGCGTTGTCACGCCGGCGTCGGCGAGCAGACCGGAAACCACCTTGCGGGTGGACGCTCGCAGCCCGGTGTCGAGCGCGCTGAACGGTTCGTCGAGCAGCATCAGCACCGGATGCCGGGCGAGCGCACGCGCCAGCGCGACGCGCTGCTGCTGACCGCCCGAGAGTTGGTGCGGGCGGCGCGACGCGTATGACGGGTCAAGGGAAACGGTTTCGAGAAGTTCACCGACGCGGGTACGCATTTCGCCGCGGGTGGTGCCGCGCAATCCGTATGCGATGTTCTGACCGACGGTCAGGTGCGGGAACAGCGCACCGTCCTGTGCGACGTAGCCGACACTTCGGCGGTGCGGGGCCACAGCACTTTCCGGGCTGGCGACTTGCCGTCCGTCGATGGTGATCGTTCCGGCGTCGGGTGACTCGAATCCGGCGATAAGCCGCAGCAGTGTGGTCTTGCCGCAACCCGACGATCCGACGACGGCGGTCGTGGTGCCCGGTTGCAGGGCGAGGTCGATGTCGTGCAGCACGGTGTGCGCGTTGAAGGATTTGGCGAGTCCCTTGATCTCGAGGATGGTGGTCGTCATAGCGCGGCCACCTTCGTCGACTGCCGGAACAGCACCAGGGTCACCGGAATCGCGAGCACCACCAGCACGAGCGCGTAGGGGGCGGCGGCCGCGTAGTCCAACTCGCTGGAAAACGACCAGAACCGCATCGACAGCGTCCTGGTTCCGGTCGGCGCAAGCAATAGTGTCGCGGTCAATTCCGTTGCCACAGCGACGAATACCAGCGAAGCGCCCGCAGCCGCGGCCGGTGCGGTCAGTCGCAGTGTGACCCGAAGGAAGGTGGCTGTCGGCGAGCTGCCCAGCGACCGGGACGCCTCTTCGAGGCTCGGCGGCACCTGAGCGAGGCCGGCTCGAACGTTGACCAGCGCTCGCGGCATGAACAGCAGCATGTAGGCGAACACGATCAACGCGACGCTCTGGTAGAGCGGACGTGCGGCGTGGATGGTGACCGTGACGAGCGCGAGGGCGGTGACGATGCCCGGAAGCGAGCTGGTGACGTAGTTGGCGCCTTCCACGACGCGGGCGAGCACACCGCTGGATCGCACGGCGACCCACGCGACGGGGAACGCGAGCACCGTGGTGAGTACGGCGGCAATGGCAGCCAGTCCGACGGTTTGGCCGAACGCGGTGGCGACGTCGTCGAGCACCCAGACGTCGGCGCCGCCGATCCACAGCCAGCGCATGATCGTCCACACCGGCACGCCGAGCGCCAGCACCGCCAGCGCAACCAGACCAGCTTGAGCAGGTAACATGTTGCGGCCCAAGCGGATCGGGGTAGCGGCGCGCGGGGCACCGGCTCCGATCCGCGAGAAACGGGCGTGACCGCGCGCTGAAGCCTCGGCCACCAGTAGCACCAGGCAGAGCAGCACGAGGACGCCGGCGAGCATGCTGCCTGCCGCGCCGTCGAAGGTGACCTGGAACTGCTGGAAGATCGCGACTGTGAAGGTGTCGAACCGCACCATTGCGAATGCGCCGAACTCGGCGAGCAGATGCACACCGATCAGCAGTCCACCACCGAGGATGGCGAGCCGCAGCTGGGGCAACACCACTCGGAGGAACACGCCGGTCGAGTCGGAACCCAGTGCCCGCGCGGACTCCTCGACCGCGGGATCGAGCCGCCGCAGCGTCGCGGCCACCGGCAGGTACATGAACGGGAAGTACGACAGCGTCGTCACCAACACGCCGGCCCACAGCCCATGCAGCGACGGGATCACGCCGACCCACGCGTAGCTGTTGACGAACGCCGGGACGGCAAGGGGCGCAACGAACAACGGGCGCCAGAACCCTCGTGCGGGTAAATCGGTCCGCTCCACTAGCCACGCCACACCGACACCGATGACCACACACAGCGGCACGGTGATCACGACCAGGGCCACGGTATTGAACAGCAGCTCGCCGACCCTCGGCCGGACTACGAGTTCGTATGCGCGCGTCCACCCGATCGATATCGCGGCCCACGCGACGTAACCGAGCGGAATGAGGGTGGCGGCGACCAGGAATGCGACGGTGGCAGTGACCAGCGGGCCGGGTCGGGCTGCTTTGTCAGTCCGCGAGACCGGCGCCGTCGGGCGCGTAACCGGGGGAGCGACCACCTATAACAACCCAGCTTTCGTCATCTGGTCCGTCACCTTCTGCGCGTTCAGCGTCGAAGGATCCACTGCGGGCGCCTGCAAGTCGGTGAGCGGGACGAGTGCGGGGTTCGCCGGTACACCGCTGGCCACCGGATACTCGAACGAATCGCCCTTCTCCAGCACTTCCTGCCCGGCCTTGCCGGTGATGAACCGCAGGAACTGCTGCGCCTTGTCCGCCTTCTTGCTGGACTTGAGCACACCGCCGCCGGAGAGGCTGACGAACGCGCCGGGATCCTGGTTGCGGAAGTAGTGCAGCGCCGTATTGCCGCTCATCTCTTTGGTTTTCGCTTGATCGCGGAACCAGTAGTAGTGATAGATCACGCCGCCGTCGACCTCGCCGGAGTTGACCGCCTTGAGCGTGGCGATGTTGTCGTTGTAGGTCTTTGCGTTGGCTTTCATCCCGGCCAGCCACTGCGCGGTGGCGGCCTCGCCCTTGAGTTGCAGCAGCGCGGACACGATGGCCTGGAAGTCCGCCTTCGTCGGCGGTGCGCCCCAGCGGCCCTTCCATGCCGGCTGCTGAAGATCGAGCAGCGACTTGGGCAGCTGGTCGGGTTGCAGCTTGGCCTTGTTGTAGACGAACACTGTCGTGCGCGCCGCGACGCCGGTCCACTTACCGCTGGCGGGGCGGTACTGCGCGGGAACCTGATTGATGGTCTCGGCGCCGAGGTCGGTGAACAGCCCGGCCCGCTCGACGGCGGCCATCGCGGGGGAGTTCTCGGTCAGGAAGACGTCGGCGGGCGACGCGGCACCTTCAGCCACCAGCTGGTTGCCGAGTTCGGTGTCCCCGCCCTGCCGGTAGGTCACCTTGATGCCGGTCTCCTTGGTGAACGCGTCGATCCATTCCTTGGTCAGCGACTCGTGCTGGGCGTTGTAGATCAGCAGCTCGTCGGACTCGCCGGAACTAGAGCATGCGGTTGCACCGAGGACGACGGCGAGGGCTGACACCACTATGACTATTGGGCTGGCGATCCGGCTCCAACGTCGTCGCATCCAGTCAAGTCCTTCCCTATCCACGCCTTTAGCTGAGCTTTACCTAAGGGAACTTACCCTTCGCTGACTTTCATCTGATGCCGTGCCGAAGATTTGGTTCGCATTTGGCCGGAGGGTAGGCCTTCTGACCGCCCATGCCAGTTGGTAGCTGCGGCGGAGCGTGACGAGGTTCTTACGAGATTGTCAACGTCGGATTGATCTTGAAGCGCTGCGGGTACGTTTGCCCTCAGGTCAGGGGTTGCGTGACCCATTGGCAACAACATCTGAGGACAACCGAAATGACCATGTCAGTTACTGCCGTGCGCCGCGGCCTGTTCGGCGCGTTTGCCACATGCGCGCTCGGTGGCCTCGCCGCAGCGACGATCGCGATTCCATCGGCGGGTGCAGCGCCCG
>DASRJA010000448.1:0-14997 GCA_035649695.1 Mycobacterium sp.
GCTGGCGCTGGCGGCCGCGACGCCGCCGTCATCGATATCGCGCAGGACCTTCTGCTTCGTGACTTGCATACGCGCGACGCACTGGAGGCTATTGTTTTTAAGGGCGGGACTGCCCTGCGCAAGTTGTACGCAGGAAACCAAGGACGATTCTCGGTCGATCTCGACTTCAGTCTCGCCCGAGCGAGCGACGACTCGGAGGCCGTAGTCCTCGACCTAATCGCCCACATCGAAGGCACAACCATCGGTCCCTTCACTTACGGCGTCGTCGAGCGGCGAGGCAAGTGGTCGCTGACTATCCAGAGCCCGTTCAGCAGCGGGGAACCATCGCTATCAAGCAAGCTCGATATCTCGCCGCCGGTCTGGCTCAATCCGGTGCACCGGGGGTGGGTGCCGATGCCCGTCCACAACACTTATGGACAGCCACCCCTCCCTGAGCTTTCGGTCATCAGACTGGAGGAGAACATTGCGGAGAAGATCGCCCGCCTCAATCGGGTGACTACAGCGCGCGACATGTATGACCTGGCCTGGATCGCTCAGCATCAACACGACGTTGGCAGCCTTGATCTCAACCTCATCCGTCGTCTTGCTGTACTCAAGATATGGGTCGATTCCAACGGACTGGCAGGAGGAAAGGCCCACTGGAGACAAGGACACAAACCGTGTGAGTTCGACCCCACCTCTTGGTTACGGACCCGCGACGTCAGCGAATTCGACCTCGAGGACATTGGCGCACTTGCTATCCCGACACCATCTGCCGCCGAGTTGGCATATGTTGTCCGCACTCGCTATCGCTTCCTCTCCGATCTCGACGACGACGAGCTCAAGCTCGCTGCGGCCAGTGAGAAAGACCGTCGCCTCGCTCTAAAACTCCTAGAACGACTTCCGGGCGGCCGGCTCGCAGATATCGGCATTTATTGACGCGCTGGCGATCCGTTAGCTGGCCGCCAAGGATGCGCCAAGAATCCGCCAAGGCCTGAGCCGGAATCTTTCGGTGTCCGCAAGGGACAACGACAACCGAAAGGATTCCAATGCTCCGCATCACCACCCTGGTCGGCACCGCAGTCGCCGCGTCTGCTCTTGGCGTCGCCGCGCTCGCCTCAACGGGCGTCGCCTCGGCCGCCACCTCCGTCGACGACACCTTCATCAGCGTCATCACCGACGAGGGCATCAAGCCGCCGTCAGCGAAGGAAGCGATCGGTGTCGCCCACGACGTGTGCGTCGTGCTCGATAAGGGCGGCGACCTGGTCGACGCAGTCAGCGCAGTCGCGGACTACACAGAGTTGGAGAGCGAGGACGCAGCGTTCTTCGTCGGTGCCTCCATCGCGGCCTACTGCCCGGAGTATGAGGAGTTGATCGGCTAAGAGAGCCGGGCCATCCAGCCGTGCGTGTCGGCGAACGTGCCGCGCTGGATGCCGGTCAACGTGTCGCGCAGGGCCATCGAGATCTCACCGGGTTCGCCATCGCCGATTGTGAATTCGCCGTCGGCGGACTTCACCCTCGCCACTGGGGTGATGACCGCCGCGGTGCCACATGCGAACACTTCGGTGATCTCCCCTGTCGCAACCTTCTTCTGCCATTCGTCGACGTCGATCCTGCGCTCCTCGATCGCAAACCCGGCGTCAGTTGCTAACTGCAACAATGAATCTCGCGTGACACCGGGCAGGATCGACCCGGACAGCTCGGGAGTCACCAACCGCGCCGAACCGCCGCTGCCGAACACGAAGAACAGGTTCATCCCGCCCATTTCTTCGACGTAGCGGCGTTCGATGGCGTCCAACCACACCACCTGATCGCAGTCGTTCTCGATGGCCTGGGCCTGCGCCAGCAGCGACGCGGCGTAGTTGCCGCCGAATTTGGCGGCGCCGGTGCCGCCGGGACAGGCGCGCACATATTCGGTCGACAGCCATACGCTGACCGGCTTGATGCCGCCCTTGAAATACGCCCCCACAGGCGACCCGATGACCAGATACCGGTATTCGCTTGCCGGCCGCACACCCAGCCCCGGCTCGGTGGCGAAGATGTATGGCCGCAGATACAGCGACTCCTCGCCGCCCGCGGGCGGCACCCATGGCTGGTCGACCGCGATCAGCTGACGCAGCGACTCGATGAACGCCTCTTCGGGCAGTTCGGGGATTGCCAGCCGGGCCGCCGAGGTGCGCAACCGCCTGGCGTTGGCCTCCGGCCGGAAGGAGACGATGGAGCCGTCCGCCCAGCGGTAGGCCTTGAGCCCTTCGAACACCTCCTGGGCGTAGTGCAGCACGATGGCCGACGGGTCCAGTTCGATCGGCCCGTAGGGGATCACGCGGGCGTTGTGCCAGCCCTTGCCGTCGACGTAGTCGATCGACACCATGTGGTCGGTGTGGAACTGACCGAACGGCGGATCGTTCAGAATCGACGCCCGTACCTCGTCGCTCACCGGGTTCGCGTTGCGCTCAACCGTGAACTCGAGGGGGCCGTCAGTCATGCAGCGATTGTATATCTGCTCGCTACCGGGTTTTTGCCTCGATGAACGGCGGTTTGACGACTTCACATTCGAGGCCGCGACCGCGCACGTCCACCGAGACGGTCTGCCCGTCGGCGACGTCCTTGTCGGTGTCGAGCAACGCCAGCGCGATGCCGATTTTCAAAGTCGGAGAAAAGGTTCCCGACGTCGTCACGCCAATCGGTGTATCACCGTCGAGCACGGTGAGGTCCGGGCGCAACACGCCGCGACCGACGGCACGCAGCCCACGAAGCACCCGCTTCGGGCCCGCTTCCTTCTCGGCCAGCAGCGCGTCACGTCCCCAGAACGCCTCTTTCTTCCACCCGATCGCCCATCCGCAATGTGCCTGTAGCGGCGAAATGTCCAGTGACAGTTCGTGGCCGTGCAGCGGATAGCCCATTTCGGTGCGCAGCGTGTCGCGGGCTCCCAGCCCGGCCAGCTCACCGCCTGCGCTGCCGACCGCATCGACAAGTGCGTCAAAAACCACGTCGGCCTGATCCCACGGCGGCAGCACTTCGTAACCGTGCTCGCCCGTGTAGCCGGTCCGGCACACCCGGACCGGGACACCGCCGAACTCTGCGTCGGCGTACCCCATGTAATCCATGTCGGTGGGTAGGCCCAAACCGCCGAGGACATCGGTCGATTTGGGCCCCTGCACGGCGAGCACCGCATACGAGCGGTGTTCGTCGGTGATCGTCAGGCCCGCAGGCGCGCGTTCCTGCAGTGCGGCGACGACGGCCGGCGTGTTGGCCGCGTTGGGTACCAAGAAGATCTCGTCGTCGGACACGTAGTAGGCGATCAGGTCGTCGATGACGCCGCCGGAATCCGTGCAGCACAACGTGTATTGGGCCTTACCCGGTCCGATGCGGCGAAGGTCGTTGGTGAGCGCGGAGTTGACGTACTCGGCCGCGCCCGGTCCGCGCACCAACGCCTTGCCGAGGTGGCTGACGTCGAACAGCCCGACGCTCGTGCGCGTCGCGGTGTGTTCACTGACGGTGCCGGCGTAGGAGACCGGCATCAGCCAGCCGGAGAACTCCGCGAAACTCGCGCCGAGTTGACGATGGCGCTCCTCGAGGGGGCCATGAAGGACTTCGCTCACGCCGAAACACCCTAATGCGAGGCGTCCGCGCTGGCAGACTCCGGTGGGTGGTCGATTTCGAGGCGCTGGAAGCCGCAGGAATCGCCAATGCCCGCGAGCGTGCCGGCCTGATCGAGTACCTGGACGGCCTCGGCTTCACCGCAGACGACATGATCGAGGCCGAGCGCCACGGACGCCTGTTCGGCCTGGCTGGAGACGCTCTGCAGGGATCTGGCCGCCCGGTTTACACCCTGCACGCCGCCGCCGAGACGCTCGGTCTGCCCGACGGTGATCTCGCACACATATGGGAGGCGCTCGGACTGACGGTGGCCGATCCCCAGCAGCCGACCCTGAGTCAATCCGACGTCGACGGGCTGGCGGCGTGGGTCACGCTGCGGACGGTCACCGGCGAGGACGCGGCGCTCAACTTCCTGCGGGTGGTCGGCGCCACGATGGCCCGGCTCGCCGAGGCCAGCGGAACGATGATTCGGATCGCCCAGCCCGAGCTGATGATCACGTACACCCACGACGAACTCACCACGGCTCGCGCGTACCGTGCCGTGGCGGAGCTGGTGCCCGGTCTATCCACATTGATGGACTCCGTTTTTCGCCACCAGATCACCAGTGCCCGAGCCTATTTCGAGGGAGTCATCAGCGACACGTCCGCAAACGTCACGTGCGGCGTCGGGTTCGCGGATCTGTCCGGCTTCACGTCGCTGACGCAGCGACTCACCCCGACCGAATTGTCTGATCTGCTCGTCGAGTTCGGTGGCGCCGTCAGCGACGTAGTGCACGCCGACGGTGGACGGGTGGTGAAGTTCATCGGCGACGAGGTGATGTGGGTGACCGCTACCCCCGAGCGGCTCGCCAAGGTAGCGGTCGATCTCGTCGAGTACCCACGAGCGCGGGAGGCCGGGCTGCAGGTCCGCGCCGGCCTGGGCTACGGCTCGGTGCTGGCTCTCGGTGGCGACTACTGGGGCACCCCGGTGAATCTGGCGGCCCGCCTGGTAGCGGCGGCGGCACCGGGCCAGATCCTGGCATCAACCGACGTCCGCGACGAGCTGCCCGACTGGCCCGCGATCCCGCTGGATCCGTTGACACTCAAGGGTTTCGAGTCGCCCGTCATGGCCTACGACCTGCACCTGTCCCGCTGACGGCTAGGGTAAACGGTCGTGAGCACCGCAAACCCGGGTTATCAGGCCCCCGCCGTCACCGTCGCGTCGGCGCTACCCAAACGCAAGAAGGATTCGACGGTGCTGATCGTGCCGGTCGTCAGCAGCCAGGATGACGACGCGACGGCGACGGTCGTCAGCAATCCCTTCCTCGACGCGGCGGCCGTCGGCGAGATCGACGTCGCGCTCGAAGCGCTCGGCGCGAAAGGCGGCACCGACCAGGTCACCCGGGTGGTCGCCCCGTCGCTGCCCGTTGGCAGCGTGGTCGCGGTCGGGCTGGGCAAGGAGCGCGACACATGGCCCGCCGACGTCATCCGCCGCGCCGCCGGGGCGGCCGCACGCTCACTCAACGGCACGGAAGCGGTGATCACCACGCTGTCGGACCTCGACCTGAGCGCAGCGATCGAGGGCCTGATCCTCGGCGCCTACCGCTTCACCGACTTCCGCAGCTCCAAGACCGCACCCAAGGATGCCGGCCTTCGCGAGATCACGGCGCTGACTAAAGACACCAAGGCCAAGAGCAAGACGGCGGCCGAGCGCGCGACGGCGATCGCCACCGCTGTCGCCACCGCGCGGGATCTTGTCAACACTCCCCCGTCTCACCTCTATCCCGACGAATTCGCCAAGCGCGCAAAGGCTTTGGGCGAGGCGGCTGGCCTCGAAGTCGAAGTACTCGACGACAAAACGCTTGCCAAGGACGGCTATGGCGGCGTGATCGGTGTGGGCAAGGGCTCGTCGCGTCCGCCGCGGCTGGTCCGGCTCGCCCACCGCGTGGCCAAGAAGAAGGCGAAGAAGGTCGCACTCGTCGGCAAGGGCATCACGTTCGACACCGGCGGCATCTCGATCAAGCCGGCGGCCAACATGCACCACATGACCTCGGACATGGGCGGTGCCGCCGCTGTCATTGCAACCGTCGTGCTGGCCGCCAAACAGCAGCTGCCCATCGACGTGATCGCGACGGTGCCGATGGCCGAGAACATGCCGTCGTCCACCGCGCAGCGGCCCGGCGACGTGCTCACTCAGTACGGCGGCATCACCGTCGAGGTGCTCAACACCGACGCGGAGGGCCGGCTGATCCTGGCCGACGCTATCGTGCGGGCCTGCGAGGACAAGCCGGACTACCTGATCGAAACGTCGACGCTGACCGGCGCGCAGACGGTCGCGCTGGGCGCGCGCACGCCCGGCGTGATGGGCAGCGACGAGTTCCGCGACCGCGTCGCGGAGATTTCGCAGGCCGTCGGCGAGAACGGCTGGCCGATGCCGCTACCCGAGGAGCTCAAGGACGACCTGAAATCGACGGTTGCCGATCTGGCCAACGTCAGCGGCTCGCGCTACGCGGGCATGCTGGTCGCCGGCACGTACCTGCGCGAGTTCGTCGCCGACGGGGTGCAGTGGGCACACATCGATATCGCGGCGCCGGCGTACAACACCGGCGGACCGTGGGGCTACACCGGCAAGGGAGCCACAGGCGTGCCTACGCGCACGATGTTCGCGGTGCTGGAAGACATCGCTGCGAACGGCTGACCTACATGACGCTGGCGCGTGCCGAACTGCGCATCGCCTGCGGCAGCAGGTGGGCGACGCCGTAGACGAAATACGCCTCCGGCGCGACGGGCCGGATCGGCTTGTTCTTCTTGACCGCCGACACGATCGCCTTGGCCACCTTGTCCGGTCCGTATCTGCGGGCGGCGAACGCCTTTTTGATCTGAGCCCGCCGCGCCTCCACTTTGGCCTGCTTGCCGTCGGGCACGTCGAACCGGGTGGTGTGCACGATGTTCGTGTTGATCAGCCCGGGGCACACCGTCGTGAGGCCGACCCCGGCCTGATCGAGTTCGGCGCGAAGGCAGTCGCCGAACATGAACACCGCGGCCTTGCTGGTGGAGTACGCATTCATCGACTGCTGCGGCGAATATGCGGCCATCGACGAAATGTTGACGATGTGCCCGCCGGTGCCTCGATCGACGAGTCGGCGGCCAAATGACCTGCAGCAGTTGACGACTCCGCCGAAGTTGGTGGCGAGTACCCGGTCGAACTCTTCGCGCGGGGTGTCGAGGAACAGCCCGGCCTGCCCCACGCCTGCGTTGTTGACCACGATGTCGGGCACGCCGTGTTCGGCGCTCACCTGCTCAGCGAACTGCTCGACGGCGTCCGCATCAGAGACATCGAGTGTGTAGGCATGTGCCACCCCGCCTCTGGCGGCAATCTGCGCGGCGGTCTCCTTGACGGTGGCCTCGTCGATGTCGCTGATCACCAGTTCGGCACCCTCGCGGGCGAAGGCCAGCGCGGTCTCACGGCCGATGCCGCTGCCAGCGCCGGTCACGGAAACCATTGTGTCGCCGAAGTATTCGCGCGGGCGACCGACCTGCGCGCGCAACAACTCACGCGCCGCAGGCTTACCGTCGAGGAAGTCGACGAGCTGCTCGACAGACCGGGCGAGGACCCGCGGATGCGACATCGGCGACCAGTGACCGGCCTTGATGTCGCGCCGCCACAGCCGCGGCACCCAGTTGTGGGTGTCGTCGTACCCGTGGGGCTGAATCCAATTGTCCTTGGTATTGACGATCAATTGAACGGGAACATCGACGTAGTGGTCCCGTCGGACGTTGCCGGTCGAGCGGAAGAAGTTGGCGCGGTAGATCTTCATGCCGTTGGCCGCGTCCGCCTTGAACGTGTCGGCGTAGTGAAGCTGATGCGAAGGTATCCCGCGGGCGATGACCAACCGGCGGATCGCGTCGGCGAGAAACGCACGCATGGCGAGCGGCAGCAGCAGCGGCACCGAGAACACGCCCATGTAGGTCAGCCGCAGCGCTTGGTTGAGCGCACGGGCAAACCGTTTCGGTCGATATGGCCGCAGCAGCGAGTTACGCAGATACATCACAAGATGATCGGCGCTAGGGCCGGACAACGACGAGAACGAGGCGACGTGGTCACTAGCACCCGCACGAGACAGGTACTCCCACACCCCCGCCGATCCCCAGTCATGAGCCAGCACATGCACGGGCTGACCCGGCGCGAGGGCGTCGATCACTGCGGCGAAGTCGTTGGCGAAACAGTGCATTGTGAAGGCCGAAACCTTTTTCGGCACAGTCGATTTGCCGGCACCGCGGTTGTCGTAACGCAGAATGCGGAACCGATCGGCGAGCAGCGGCACCACGCCATTCCACAAGACGTGCGAATCCGGCCAGCCGTGCACGAGCACCACCGTCGGCCCATCGGGATTGCCTTCTTCGTAGACGGCGATGCGCACCCCGTCCGTGCTGTCGATGAACCGCTCGCTGATCTCGCCCATGGCACCTCCGCACATTTAGTGGGACCGCTGGTACCGTATCAGCCCTCCAGCTCCTCACGAAGGGCGCGCTCACGTTCAATCCGCCTGCGCGCGTCGTAGTCCCGCATCCGCTGCGGATAACCCACCTTCTGCACGTCATAGACCGGAATCTTGAGCCGGTCGCTCAGCCGCCGCGCGCCCGCATCTCCGCCGGCTCTGCGGCGGGTCCACTCACCGTCTGCGGCCACCAGGACGACCGTGACATCGGTGACGGTGGTTCTCGGTTCGACGAAGGCCTCCACGCCGGTGTGCTCGGCAACCCACTGCTGTAGGTAGCGCAGGTCGGCCGCGGGGTCATTGCCTGCGCTACCCCGTGCTCGGCGGCCACCCCTAAACCTGTCGAACAGTCCCACCTGGGCTCGGCTCCTCTCTCACCTCTATCGATAGTGCCAGAGCTTTCAGTCCCCAGGTCTGCGACGACCTGCGGTCGCAGACGTGACAGGATGGGAACCGACATTCGACACCTGCGCTTGAACGTTTCGAGGGAGTCCACGCACATGGCCATCTCCGTCCAGATGCCCGCACTTGGTGAGAGCGTCACAGAGGGGACCGTCACCCGCTGGCTCAAGCAAGAGGGCGACACGGTCGAGCAAGATGAGCCGTTACTCGAAGTCTCCACCGACAAGGTCGACACCGAGATTCCCTCCCCGGCCGCGGGTGTGTTGAAGAAGATCATCGCCCAGGAAGACGACACCGTTGAGGTGGGCGGTGAGCTCGCGGTGATCGGCGACGCCAGCGAGGACGGCGAATCATCCGGCGGCCAAGTCAAGGCGGCCGAGAAGCCGGCCGAAGAAGAGGAGAAGCCCGCCGAGGAGCCGGCCGCACAGCCCGAACCGGCCGCCGAGGAGAAGGAAGAGCCTGCCGAAGCACCCAAGCCCGCCGCGCAGTCGTCCGGCGGTGGCCAAGCCACGTCGGTGAAGATGCCCGAGCTGGGCGAGTCGGTCACCGAAGGCACGGTGACCCGTTGGCTGAAGAAGGTCGGCGACTCCGTCGAGGTCGACGAGCCGCTGGTCGAGGTGTCCACCGACAAGGTCGACACCGAGATCCCGTCGCCGGTGGCGGGCACGCTGGTGTCCATCACCGCCGAGGAGGACGACACGGTCGCGGTGGGCGGCGAGCTGGCCAAGATCGGCGAAGCAGGTGCGGAAGCCGCCGAAGCGCCAGCACCCGAGCCGAAGCCGGAGCCCGAGCCCGAGCCCAAAGAGGAGGCCAAGCCCGAGCCGAAGCCCGAACCCAAACCCGAGCCGAAACCGGAACCCAAGCCGGAGCCGGAGCCGGCCCAGGAGGCCAAGCCCGAACCCAAACCGGAGCCCAAGCCCCAACCGGAACCGTCGCCGACCTCAGCCGAGGCCGGTCCGTATGTGACACCGTTGGTGCGAAAGCTGGCCGCCGAGAACGACATTGATCTCGCGTCGGTGAAGGGCACCGGCGTCGGTGGCCGGATTCGTAAGCAGGACGTGCTTGCGGCCGCGGAAGCCAAGAAGGCCCCGGCCGCTCCGGCGCGCGAGGAAGCACCCGCAGCCGCGGCCAAGCCGGCGGCCGCCGCCGCGACGCCAGCACCCGCGCTGGCCCACCTGCGTGGGACCACCCAGAAGGCCAGCCGGATTCGTCAGATCACCGCGAAGAAGACGCGCGAATCCCTGCAGGCCACAGCGCAATTGACGCAAACCCACGAGGTCGACATGACCAAGATCGTGGCGCTGCGCGCCAAGGCGAAAAACGGGTTTGCCGAACGGGAGGGCGTCAACTTGACGTATCTGCCGTTCATCGCCCGCGCGGTGATCGACGCGCTGAAACTGCATCCGAACGTCAACGCCAGCTACAACGAGGAAACCAAGGAGATCACCTACTACGACGCCGAGCACCTCGGTTTCGCGGTCGACACCGAACAAGGGCTGCTGTCGCCGGTGATCCACAACGCGGGCGATCTGTCGCTTGGCGGGCTTGCGCGGGCGATCGCCGACATCGCGGCGCGGGCACGGTCGGGCAACCTCAAGCCCGATGAGCTGTCCGGCGGGACGTTCACGATCACCAACATCGGTAGCCAGGGCGCGCTTTTCGACACCCCGATCCTGGTGCCGCCGCAGGCGGCGATGCTGGGCACCGGCGCGATCGTGAAACGACCACGAGTGATCGTCGACGAGAACGGCAACGAATCGATCGGCATCAGGTCGGTCAGCTACCTGCCACTGACCTACGACCACCGGCTGATCGACGGCGCCGACGCGGGGCGCTTCCTGACCACCATCAAGCGCCGCCTCGAAGAGGGCGCGTTTGAGGCCGACCTGGGACTGTAGCCAGCCGTGACCAACGCCGTCATCGCGATCGCGGGGTCCTCGGGTCTGATCGGCTCGGCGTTGGTCTACGCGCTGCGCGCCACCGACCGCAAGGTGCTGCGGATCGTGCGGCGTGCTCCGTCGAACGCAGACGAGGTGTTCTGGAACCCAGACACCGGCGAGTTCGACCCGAGCACACTGGCCGGAGTCGACGCGGTGGTCAATCTGTGCGGCATCAACGTCGGCGAGAAGCGGTGGTCGGGTGCGTTCAAACAAAGCCTGCGCGACAGCCGTATCGGCCCGACCGAAGTGCTCTCCTCGGCGGTGGTCGAGGCCGCCGTCCCCACGCTGATCAACGCCAGCGCGGTCGGCTACTACGGTGACACCAACAGCCAGACTGTCGACGAAACCGCCCCTGCGGGTGAAGGTTTCATGGCCCAGCTCTGTGAGGACTGGGAGGCCGCCACCTCGTTCGCTGCGCACGACGGCACCCGGGTCGTGCTCGTGCGCACCGGGCTGGTGCTGGCGCCGGCCGGCGGGATTCTGGGCCGGATCAAGCCGCTGTTCTCGCTCGGCCTCGGCGCCCGACTGGGCAACGGGCGCCAGTACATGCCGTGGATCAGTCTCGAGGACGAAGTCCGGGCGCTGCTTTTCGCCATCTCCCACGACGACGTGTCGGGACCCGTCAACCTGACCGGGCCTGCGCCCGTCACCAACGCAGAGTTCACCGCGGCACTGGGGCGCACCGTGAACCGGCCGACCCCATTGGTCGCGCCGGGATTCGCGCTGCGGGCCGTTTTCGGCGAGTTCGCCGAAGAAGGCCTGCTCGGCGGGCAGCGCGCGATCCCTGCGGTGTTGGAACGCGCGGGCTTTCACTTCCACCACAACACCATCGGCGAGGCGCTTGCCTTCGCGACCGCGAAGAACCATGAAGGGTAGCGTTCATGCCGTGGCGGCATCCATCCGATCGGCCACGGCGCCGATCGATATTCGCCGGCTCGGCACCGTCGACTACCAGACAGCTTGGCAGCTGCAGCGCGAGCTGGCCGACGCCCGTATCGCAGGCGGTCCCGACACCCTGCTGCTGCTGGAGCATCCGTCGGTGTACACCGCGGGCCGCCGCACGTTGCCCGAGGAACGCCCCGTCGACGACACCCCGGTCGTGGATACCGACCGCGGCGGCAAGATCACCTGGCACGGGCCGGGGCAGCTCGTCGGTTATCCGATCGTCGGTCTTGCCGAACCGCTCGATGTGGTGAATTTTGTTCGGCGCCTTGAGGAATCGATAATCACGGCGTGCGCGGGGTTCGGATTGGAAACTGGACGTATCGAGGGCCGCTCGGGCGTGTGGGTACCGTCCGACGGCGTCCGGCCGGCTCGCAAGGTCGGCGCGATCGGTATCCGGGTGTCGCGCTCAACCACACTGCACGGCTTCGCCCTCAACTGCGACTGTGACCTCAGCGCGTTCTCGTCGATCGTGCCGTGTGGCATCTCCGACGCCGGCGTGACATCGCTGACGGCCGAACTGGGTCGCCGGGTGTCCGTGGCGGACTTGCTGGGGCCGGTGGCCGACGCCGTGTGTGACGCGCTCGACGGCCGCCTCGTAGTAGCGTTGACGTAGTGACAGTCGCTCCTGAAGGCAGAAAACTCCTGCGTCTCGAGGCCCGCAATGCCGAGACGCCGATCGAGCGTAAGCCGCCGTGGATCAAGACCCGGGCCAAGATGGGCCCGGAGTACAAGGAGCTCAAGGCGCTGGTCCGACGCGAGGGCCTGCACACGGTCTGCGAGGAAGCCGGCTGCCCGAACATCTTCGAGTGCTGGGAGGACCGCGAGGCCACCTTCCTGATCGGCGGCGAGCAGTGCACGCGTCGCTGTGACTTCTGCCAGATCGACACAGGTAAACCCGCCGAGCTCGACCGCGACGAGCCGCGTCGGGTTGCCGAGAGCGTGCAGGCGATGGGGCTGCGCTACTCCACCGTCACCGGGGTCGCCCGCGACGATCTGCCCGACGGCGGCGCGTGGCTGTACGCCGAAACCGTGCGGGCCATCAAGAAGCTCAACCCCAACACCGGCGTCGAGTTGCTGATCCCGGACTTCAACGGCGAGCCGACGCTGCTCGAGCAGGTTTTCGAGGCCCGACCAGAAGTGTTGGCGCACAACGTCGAAACGGTTCCGCGCATCTTCAAGCGGATCCGCCCTGCATTCCGCTACGAGCGCAGCTTGAACGTACTGACGGCTGCGCGCGACTACGGGCTGGTGACCAAGTCCAATCTCATCCTCGGCATGGGCGAGACACCCGACGAGGTGCGCACCGCGCTGCGCGATCTATACGACGCCGGCTGCGACATCGTCACGATCACCCAGTACCTGCGGCCGTCGGTGCGCCACCATCCGGTGGAGCGTTGGGTCAAGCCCGAGGAGTTCGTCGAGCACGAGGAGTTCGCCAAGGGTCTCGGCTTCACCGGTGTGCTGGCCGGCCCGCTGGTTCGATCCTCGTATCGGGCGGGCAGGCTGTACGCGCAGGCAGTCGCGTCTCGACCCGCCGTATCCTGAACACATGGCGAAACAGCGTGACCCCGCTGCGGCGAAGGCCGCCAAGGCCGAGGCGAAGGTGACCCGCAAGGCGGCGTCCAAGCAGCGCCGCAGCCAGTTGTGGCAGGCGTTCCAGATTCAGCGCAAAGAGGACAAACGCCTCCTGCCCTACATGATCGGGGCGTTCGTGCTGATCGTGGGCGCGTCCACGGCGTTCGGGATCATCTCCGGCGGCTTCACCGGCTACATGATGATCCCGCTTGGCATCGTGCTCGGCGCGCTGGTGGCGTTCATCATCTTCGGCCGCCGCGCACAGAAGTCGGTGTACCGAAAGGCTGAAGGGCAGACCGGCGCCGCGGCCTGGGCGCTGGATAACATGCGCGGTAAGTGGCGGGTGACACCCGGCGTCGCCGCGACCGGCCACTTCGATGCGGTGCACCGAGTGATCGGCCGACCAGGCGTGATCTTCGTCGGCGAAGGCGCGGCAAATCGCGTCAAACCCTTGCTGGCCCAGGAAAAGAAGCGCACCGCCCGGTTGATCGGCGACATCCCGATCTACGACATCATGGTCGGCAACGACGAGGGCGACGTGCCGCTGGCCAAGCTCGAACGTCACCTGAATAAGCTGCCCGCCAACATCACGGTCAAGCAGATGGACTCGCTGGAGTCGCGGCTGGCCGCGCTGGGCACCAAGGCCGGACCGGCCGCGATGCCGAAGGGCCCGCTGCCGACACAGGCCAAGATGCGCAACGTACAACGCACCGTTCGGCGCCGCTGACTACCGCCGTACCACCGCGGTATTCGTCACTTTGTCCTGAAGTCCGCGCCAGTCGACGTCGGTGATCAGCGCCGGGATGACGACGGCGATCAGAATCCCGCGCACCACGGCGCGGCCGAATCCAACGTGCTGACGACCGTCGACAGGCACCACCATCAGCCCCAACGCGAACTGGCCGGGCGTGAATCCGAACAGCCGCACCGACACCGCGCCGAGCACGAACCAGATGAGCAGGACGGCGGTGGACAGGCTGGTCATCGACACCAAGCCGAACGACATCGCAAGCGCCGCCAGTCCGTAGGCGATCAACCAGTCGACGAACAGCGCGGCGATCCGTCGGCCCATCCTGGCCAAGGATCGTGGGCCTGTCCGCGGCAAACCGAGCCGCTGGCCCGGGTGGTCATTGGGTCCTTTGTCCTGGCTGCCAGAGTTCGGTCCGGGACCCGACAGCCAGGACCCGATTGCGCGGGCCATGCCCCCAGGATAAGGGCCTTAAGAAGAGGTCTAGAGTCGGTCGCAGTTGAGCGCCGCAGCCGCCAAATTGCGTAACTTCAGCGCAACATGCGGTTGACGGCCGTGCAACATCGTGTCCATAGCGTCTACGCGCGAGTTACCAGATAAAGGAGAGTACTCAGTGGCAGAAAAGACCGCCGACGACATCCTCAAGCAGATCAAGGACGACGAAGTCGAGTACGTCGACATTCGCTTCTGCGATCTGCCGGGCATCGTCCAGCACTTCTCGGTCCCGGCTTCCGCGTTCACCGAGGACGTATTTGAGGACGGCCTCGCTTTCGACGGTTCGTCGGTGCGTGGCTTCCAGTCGATCCACGAGTCCGACATGCTGCTGCTGCCCGACCCGGAGACCGCGCGTATCGACCCGTTCCGCGCCGCCAAGACGCTGAACCTCAACTTCTTCGTGCACGATCCGTTCACCCGCGAGGCGTACTCCCGCGATCCGCGCAACATCGCTCGCAAGGCGGAGAACTACCTGATCAGCACCGGCATCGCCGACACCGCGTACTTCGGCGCCGAGGCCGAGTTCTACATCTTCGACTCGGTGAGCTTCGACTCGAAGATGAACGGCACGTTCTACGAGATCGACTCCGAAGCCGGCTGGTGGAACACCGGCGAGCAGTTCGAGCCCGACGGCAGCCCCAACCGCGGCTACAAGGTGCGGCCCAAGGGCGGCTACTTCCCCGTCGCACCGTATGACCACTACGTCGACCTGCGCGACCAGATGTGCACCAACCTGCAGAACGCCGGCTTCACCCTCGAGCGCGGTCACCACGAAGTGGGCACCGCTGGGCAGGCCGAGATCAATTACAAGTTCAACACCTTGTTGCATGCGGCC
>DASRJA010000449.1:0-5653 GCA_035649695.1 Mycobacterium sp.
TTGCCTTGCAGGCACATGGCCGTCCTCACCGGGTACCAGGACCGTGCCGGTGAGCGCGTCGGCGACTTCGCCGTGCCCGTCGGCGAACATCTGCTCGACTCGCCCCCACAGCGCGTCGGCGCCGGTGGGCTGAACTTGCCCCGAGGCGACCGCATACGACCACTGATCCAGCCCGGATTGCGTGCCGATGCCCGGCATCCGGAACAGCATCTCGGGTTCCTCACGTAGCCGTGCGGCCACCTCGTTGATCATGTCCTGCCACGGCTGGGTCAGCCAGCCCAATGCGTACAGGCGCCGCTGAATCGCATGCGCGGCGTCGGCGGCCTGCCGCTCGTCGGGGTCGGCGACACCGAGTTGGGTCGAGCGGGGCAGGCCGTCGAAGAGCCGGCCGGGTGAGGGCCGCGCCACCGGCGCGGGCCCGAACGGCGCCCGAAGCACCGCCCCCAGCACCCGACACCACGACAGCAGCTGTCCGTACGCGGTGGACAGACGGCTGACGTCCTGCAGCGCCGTACGCAGATTGGCCTGCATCGTCTCCAGCTCACCCAGCTGAGATTGTCGTAAGTGCGTCTCCGCGAACAGATCTCGCTGCGAGAACAGGAACAACGCCAGCGACGCCAGAATGTAGAGGGCGAGCATCACACCGCCCGTCCACAGCGCGAACGGCCAGCGGACCCAGCCCGCGGCGGCGATCCCGGCGAGAACGACGAGCACCAAAACCAGTGACCAGAAGAACGTTTTCAGGATCACGCCGATCGCTCGCTGGCGCGCCTGCAGTCGCTCGTCGGCCGACACCCGGTTGGCGGCCTGCTGGATCTCGCCCACCAGTTGGGCGACCTCGCCGCGGGCGCGGTGGAGAAAGTCCGCCAGGATGGAACCGACCTGCCAGGCATAGCTTTTCGACACGAACCGTTGCCAGCCTTCTAACTCTGTGCCCGCAGTACGTGCCTCGACCCCGGCCGCGGGATCGGAATAGGCGCGTTGCAGCCGCTCCCGTAGGTCCGCAACGCCGAGCACATCGGCCGGTTCCACCGAGCTGACCCCGATGACTGCGGACAGCGACGTGGGAATCGACGAAAACGATTCAGCGGCACTGGGAACCACGTCGGAGGCGACGGCGAGCACCCCGACCCCGGAACCTACCGGCACCGGCTCCAACCCCGCGGCGCGACGGCCCCCGTCGGCCAGGGTCAGCGCTCCGGTGACAAAATCCATCCACAGCGCGCTGAGGTCCCGCTGTGCAAGGTGTTGGGCCGGCGGCGCCCCGCCCAGCGCGGTGTTCAGCGTGTCGGCGCTTCGACCCAGGTGCTGCCAGTTGGCCACATCAGTGTTGGTGACCACCGCGAAAGCGGAATCCCTGCCGCCGAACACCGTGCCCTGCACCGTGCTCGCCAGTACCGATGACACCGAACCCGTCACCGCCGACCACCACGCCCCCGGCGCTTGCCGCAGCGCGGCGCCCATGAACTTCAAGAACATCTTCAATGCTGCCCAGATTGAAATAGCTTGGGCGCCAACGTCACTCACAGACAGTCGCGGCCCGCGGAGCAGGTCTCGGTGCTTTGTCCACAACCCCCTGGCCATGGTCTGTGTGGCAGCCGCAACATCCTCCACGTAGACGACGGGCACCTCACCGCCGCGGGGCAGCGGAAGGCGTCCCGCGGGGTCAAACAGCTGGGCGCGCAGGCGCTCTTCGACCTCGCTGCTGTCCAGCCGGCGGTAGAACGCCCGCACCGCGCGCACCGTCTGCCCGGGCAGGATCTCCAACGTGTCGAACGGTGTCTGCTCCAATCCTGCCCACAGTCCGGCGACCCCGGCGATCACCGGTGCGGTGCGTTGCGCGAATTCGAGCGGATCGGTGATCGGGCCGCTCGGGACTGCACCCAGGCCGGGTCCCGGCGAATCCTCCGGGGCGACAAGCAGGTTGTGCCATCCCTCCAGCACCATCGTCGAATCCGGTGCCGCCGCTGCAGCGTCCCCCCGGGTCAGCAGGACACGCAGCAGGCTGATGCGCGCACCCATCGAAGTGCTGCGCACCGTCTGCTCGACCGTCTGCTCGGCCACCAGGGGCACCCGCTCGGGGGACGGCGCCTCGGCGGGCACCAAGACCACCACCCGGATCCGCTGGTAGCGCTTGGCGGTGAGCAGCTGCTGCAACACCGCCGGCTCGGAGCGACCGTCGCGCAGCACGGTGGCAGGGGTGGACGCGCCACCGACGTCGGCGGCGTCGACCCACGCGAACGCGGCGAGCAGTCCGACAGCGGAATAGTCGGCCAGGACGGCGAAAATCTCCTCTGTCCGGGCGTGCGGAGCGACCAACACCGTCAGCGCCTGCTGCGAACTGCTCGGCATCGACATCTTCAGAACGTGCCGCCCTCCGGGATCACCAGGGGCCCGTCATCGAGATAGCCGGTCCCGGCGGTCGCCGCGCCCCGCGCCAGCGCCGCGGCCTCGCGCTGCAACAACCGGATAAGGACTTCCGTGGCCCAGAACACGTCAGGCGCGAGATCGCGGAAGATCGGCGTCTTCGACGCCGTCGACCGTGTCGGGACCGAGGTGAACACTCCGCCGGGCGCCGCACCGGGCATGTCCCCCGGCAGATACTGCGCGGCGACGTCGCGCACATTCGTCAGCCATTCCTGGGCGGCGGCGGCGCGCTCCTCGGGACTTCGGGCCGCGGCGATCGTCTCGATCCGCGGCGTCACACCGGGCGCAGCAGCGCTGCCGACAAGGAACTCGCGCAGCACTTCGCTGGCCGACAACTCGACGATGCCACTGGCCGGGTCCTGCGAATGTGCGTCGTAGAGTTCTCGCAGCACGCCGTAGGGCCGCAGCGTGTGCATCACCGGCGGCTCGTGGGATTGAGCGATCGCGAGCAGGATGCTCTCCAGCACTGCGGGCAGCCAGTCATAGGTGGCGATGAACGCCGACGGCGGTGTCAGCAGCGGGTTGGGGAAGTTCAACCATTGGCCCGCATCGGCGTCATAGATGCGCACCGCGTCGGTGTACGGCGACTCCGGGATCTGAATCCGGCCGACGATCTGACCCAGGAACCAGCCCGCAGTCATGGCGCGGCGCTCGTCGTCGGTCATCGGCAGTGACGCCGGCAAGGGTCGCGCGCGACGATAGCGCCAGAACGTTCCGCGGCCCGGCCCGGCGATCCGGGCCCACTGCTGTGCAGCGGGCTTGAGCACCGAGTCGAACGCCAGCGGCGAGTAGTTGGGGTAGGACCCGAAGATGTCCACCCGTGTCACGCTGTCCTCATCCGATAGCGACCGGTGGTAGTTGTCCTTGGTGGCCTGGTCAATACGCGGGTTGGTGCGCAGCACGTCAAACAACGCGTCGGCGACGGGCTGGCCGGCGAAGGGCACCTCGGAGAATTTGTAGCGGTACTCCGTCTGCTGCCCGGGATGCACCCGTTGCAGCGCTTCGTCATTCACGCTGGCCAGCGGGCGGGCCAGCGACAGCGCCTCAGCGAACTTGGTGGTGACGTCTCGGCGACGCATGACCAATTCCGATTCCGCCGCGCCAGCGCCCTGCACGAAGTCGCGCAGCGACACCTTGCAGAACTCGTCGAACGATTCCCCTGGCCGGCCCACATACAGCCGGGCCCGCGTCAGCAGCTCGCCTGGGCGGGTGTGCACATCGAACTGCGCCATCGACGGCACCCGGGGCCGACTCGTCTCGGGGTCGGTGCCCAAGGCGCGCGTCACCCATGTTGCGGTGCGTTCGATGAGACCTCCGGGTGCGGACACGCCGCCGGTGGTGCGCCACTGTCCCAGGATCACTTGTGTCGTCGCGTCGTCGATTGCGGTGCGCAGCGGCACCATTGCGTTGGCACCTGCCACGGCCTTGGGCAGATCGAGCTCGTAGCGGCCCTTGAAGGCGGACGAGCTGATCAGCAGCACTTCGTTGTTGGCCTCGGCGAACCGCGCGGGCACCAGCTCGTCGGCATCGGCAGGCCAGGCCGCGTACTGATCGGTGGTCAGCCGCGCAAGCCCGACATCGGTGGGCGGTTCCGCGCGCGCCTGCTCCAGCAGCACCATGGCTTCGCCAAGCGCCTCGCGCAGTGGCCGCAACATTTCCGCGCCCACCACCCGCATCACATCGGCGATCCGCGCGGCGGCGTCGGCGAACAGTTGGCGTCGCACGCCTGCGCGGAACCCGTCCAGCGCAGTCGCCAGGACCTGATCGGCGTTGGTCATCACCCCGCGCATCGAGCGCAGCGCCGCATCCACTTGCGGCGGCACCGCGACGATGTCCGCCGGCCCCATCGTCCCGAGTTGCGCCACCCCGGGGGCCAGCACGTCGTCGATGTGGCGGCGCAACCGGTCGACCAGTTCCCGGGCATACGGCAGGCCCATCGTCGCGATCGTCCCGCCCACCACTTGCTCGACCCGCCCGGCGAACTCCCGGTGCCAGCTGAACGCCATTGCGTAGGCGGCGTCGTCGCAGGCCCGCAGAAGTTCGCTGCCCCGGTTGCGAAGAGCCTGACGGAAGATCGGAACCCACTGCTCTGCGGTCATGCCCTCCGGGTTCGGTAGATACCCTCGCAGCTGCCGGTCGATGAGCCCGTTGACGGTGGCGGCCACCGAATCGGCGGCGAAGGCCTCGGAGCCGATCCAGCGGCCGAGAATGCCCGTGCGGGTCTGCTCGTCGCCGGGGTTCGGCGGCAGTTCCAGCTCGGCGCAATGCGCCTGCCACTGGCTGCTGAGGAGCGAATCGAGTTGCTCGGTGCTCGACGCCGGGTTGCCGGCCTGCAGATGTCCGAACAGCAGCTTGTCCACGCAGCTGCGTGCCAGCCGTTGCGCGGCGTACTCGGCGTAGCGGTCGCGACCCATGCTCAAGCTGGCGAAACCGTAGGTGCCCCAAGGCAATACGTCCCACGCGGAGATGCCCCAGCCCAGCAGGTCGCGGTCGCCCTCCGGCGACGCCGTGTTGCCCAGGTCGTAGGAGACGAACTGGTCACTGGCCGCGCCGCTCATCATCAGTCCCGCCAGGCCGCGTGCCAGTCCCCGGTAGACGGCCCACTGCGAACCATCTCCGAACAGCGTGCGGTCCGCGCCGATGAAGCGGCCCACCGGGAACACCCGCGCGAACGGTATCGGCTCCCCTTCGCCGTGCTGGTGGCCCAGCGCCCGCATCAGCCGCACATCGTGTTCGCGCGCCGAGCCCGCCTGACTGGCCACGATCTCCCCAAGCATGGCCAGCGAATTGGCGCGCACCCCGACGATGGAGCTCTGCGGAAGCGAATCGAAGATGTCAGGCGTCACCATGAAGACGCCCATCAGTTTCGGGTCAAGACCCGACACCAGGGTCAGCAGCCGGCACACATCCAGCGCCATCGACGCCCCCGCGCCGCCGGCCATCGACGACACCACCAGGACCAGCGGCGGCTCGTTGGGGTCGAATTTCCCCATGCCCGGCACGTCGACGGTGGACATCTGCGAGATCGTGTCCACCCGGAAAAGCGCATCCCACGCGGCCTGCAGGCGGGTGTGGATCTCGGTGGCCTTGCTCAGCGTGATCATCCGCCCGATGGCCCGGTACTGGCCGGCGCCTGCCGAGATCGGGATGGACACCTCCTGTGGGTTGCGTGGCGCCCAGGTGGCGATGGTGTCCAAGGCCGATTCGGCGGCCAGCCGCTGCGACA